>CAZISK010000415.1:0-7179 GCA_964541355.1 uncultured Candidatus Obscuribacterales bacterium | reverse complement strand
CTTTCGTCGTCGTTCCCGACGTATCAATAGATACAATTTCGACGCCGAAACCAGCATTAGGTTTTTCGCCGATAAAAACAGCAAGGACGGTCTTCTTCGAAAAGTCTATAGCCTGAATCTTGTTGAGCATAGAAGGGTCGTGACGCTCCCAAAGCTTCTGCCAATCTGCTTGATTGGTGACGACAGCGGTCTCCATTTGAGTGATAGCGCTTTGTCTGCCTTTCTTTAACACTTCAAATTTCATCGAGCGGTCCTTGCTTTGAGCTATTCTTACGGGCTTCGAATGGAGGTCAGTCCGTTGCTGGGCGCTCACTGACAACGTGGCAAAAAGAGCCCAAGAGGCGCTAATTACTATCAGAAATTTCATTTTTGTCATGCGATTTTTCCGATCTGAGGATTACACGTTATGATTATCCCTCTACTTCACACTAGGGCGATATGCTGACTCCGATCTTAACCTCAGTGCTAATCTTCATCGTTGGACTGGTAGTCATCTGCACGATTGGGGCCATCCTCATTACGCATATAATTCCAAAAGAAGATCGCATCGCGTTGCGCATTATTACTCAACCAACGCTGACAGTCACTGGCATGATGTTTTCAGTACTGCTTGGATTTTTCATTGCGCAGTCGCTGCGAGACACAGCTCAATCAATCAATCGCTCGTCAATGAGGCGAATGCCCTCGGTGAAGTCTTCGGAGATGCCCGGGGATTGGGAGACAAGGATAGGAAGAAATTCGAGGTCTGTGCAGATCTTACTGTGATTCTGTTATCGCGGACGAGTGGCCCCTTATCACACATGTCAAAGAAAGCCAGAAGTCACAGCAGATCATGAATGATCTGTGGGACACAGCATTGTCAGTACAACCTACGACAATGAGAGAGCAGGTAATCTATACGTCATTCTTCCGAGCGATGAACGAATTAGGAGGTTACCGACGAGTGCGGACCTCGACGATGAACTTCGGATTGGCACCACACTTCTTGACAATCATCGCTGCTGGTGCGGCCTCGATTGTTCTACTAACCATTTTGCTAGCTCCTGAGAGCAAGTCGTACCACGTCGGTCTTTTGATGTGCTTGCTCGTTCCGATGACGTTGAATATTGTGTTGCTAGCCGAATACTCTTATCCATTTAATGGCTTCGTGAAAGTAAAACCAAAAATGTACGAGCAACTGAAAGAAAAAATCTTGTCGCAGGAAGACACCGACCCGCATTTTCTGCGGGAGGATCGTGGCGCAACCTCAGTTGCAAAACAGATCGGGAATTGACGTCCTCTCCGCCCTGAAAGACGGTGCGGTCGGTAGAACTCATCCAGTCGAGGAGTCCACTTCCGGAAACACGGCAGCAATCAGATCCTCTTTTCGAACCATGCCCACAAGTTGCTGTTTTTCATCCGTCACAGCTAAGCGGGTAAACTTATATCGAGCGAAAAGAAACAATAGGTCCTCAGCGGTGTCATGCGGTGCAACCGACAAAGGCGGCGTCGACATAACCTTTTCGACGGGCGTATTTAGCTGTTCATCAGGATCGGTGGGACTCAGTTCTTTAGAGAAAAAACCGATGAGAGTGTTATTTTTCACCACAGGCAGCGAACTTTCAGAGGATACCTCGACAGCCTCGAGAGCCTCTTTCACGGGGGTGCCGGATTCAATTTTCCGAACATTACTTTGCATCACTTGCGCTGCATAGACAGACTCAATCACAGAGCTCTTTTCATTTGGTCCTTGCAAATTCAACCCGTTCCAGACCATGAGCAGGTCGTAGAGACCGCCTTTGTAAAAGTAATCCCCTACCGCGGATGCAATCACACAGGTCAACATCAACGGCGGAACAAGCGCAAAGTCGCTGGCCATCTCAAAGACTATTACGATCGAAGTCAGAGGAGCTCTGGACACTGCACTGAAGAACGCACCCATTCCGACCAGAGAAAATACATGCAACGAACTAGGCGCTCCGGTCCAAAACTGCTCCGCCACTGCCACCATGTATCCAAGGGCAGAGCCGATAGTTAGTGAGGGTGCGAACAAGCCGCCGGGTGCTCCAGATCCATATGCCAACAAAGTCAACAGTGAGAATGCGCAAAAAACTGGAGGTACGAGATCACCGCTAATGGTGCCGGAATTGATCATCGCCCTCATCCCTGCGTAGTCATGAAGACTGGAGGGAAGCAAAGCAACAATCAAACCTGTAACCAGCCCCGCGAAGCCAACTTTCAAGGGCTTGCCGACTCGTATGCGTTTAAACACTCTCAAACATAAGAGTATGCCTCGATTAAACAGCGCTCCGAGAAATCCGCAAGCAAATGCCAATAAGACAAAAAACAAGGCGTCCTGCCAGGAAGCAATCGCATTAGGAAGCTCTCCCGCCAAAACAAAGTTGTGTGGTGTGCCAAATACTTGCTCTACGAGAAATGCAGAAAAGCACGCCACTATGCACAGTGCCACAGCGACAGGTTTGAATTCCTTAAGAAGCTCCTCAACCACGAATATAATTCCGGCGATCGGGGCGCTGAAGGCGGCGGCTAGTCCGGCTCCCGCCCCTGCGGCTATGAGATAGCGCCTGTGTTCTATCGTAGTCGGGAACCAACAGGAGAGTTGCCCCGCCAGAGCTGCGCCGACCTGTACGGTTGGGCCTTCTCGTCCCATGAACAAGCCCGAGCCAAGCGCGATTGTTCCGCCCAATAACTTCGCGATTGCGATCCGCAAGTTCAAAGGCAGACTCATTCTGTTAAGGACGGCTCGCACCTGAGGAATACCGCTTCCCGCCGTGTCCGGGGAGATTATCAGCACGCAGCCGGACAAAAGACCGCCAATCAGGCCTATTGCGGGGAGCACCACCTGTGGTGGGTAACTTGTCGAAAAGAAGACGCGTAGCGAACCGAGCCAGTTAATACCGGCGCCAAGTAAAAGGGCAGATGCACCAGCAGCAATACCGATCAGACAGGCTTCCAAAACCGGAATGTAACCAGATATTCTGATCTCTCTTTTCCAACCGGTCACTTCGTGGCGTTCGATTCCGTGGCACCACTTATTTCAATGTTGGCTCTGCTGTCGCCGATTTTACCGACTCGCAAATCCATGACGATAACTGGTGGATCATTTTTGACATCTGCTCGTCCGCTGCGCATCCGTCGAGCAAAAACCGTGAGATGCTGATCGTGTTGGAAGGCGAATAAATTGTATGGTTCACCGCCATCCTTAGGTTTAACTTCAAAACTGCTGATCGCCTTCAAAGACTGAAGCCCGGGAATCGGTAAACCGGTCTCGCGTGAGATTCGGTCGTTGGGATAGCTCACCTCTCTAACATGATTCGTCTTAAGGAAATCTTTGGAGAAGCGATTGGGGCTCATCACACCAATCTGACCGAAGTCGTAGCACTCGATTATGACCGTCTCGGGACTCTGCGAGATCGTCATGTTGGTAAAGTCTTCCGACACCTTGAGAGCCTTGATTACAGGACGCTCGAGGAAGTGGTTGTCGTTGTTGGTGTAGGAAGTGGTTTTCACCGGAACGAACGTCTTGTTGTTGTATTTGACTGTCAACTCGCAATCAGGCAGTGCCAGCACATCATGGTCGGCATCAAAGGCCAGACCGTCTGCCAGCGAAGGACCGGCCAGACCGATGGTCGAAATAAGCATACTTCCCGCAACGAATAAAAACTTACTCGCGTTAGTTCTCATGATTGCAACCTCAATTTCGAAGCGTCCAAACAGCTAAACCCGGGCTTCTCCGATATCGGAAGTTCACCCAATTCTCTGGTCCAGACTAGTCAATATGATCGCATATACTGGTACCATGGCCACAGTGTTATCGGTACCTGGATTGCGCCCGCCCTAAGTCGCGAAACCCAAACCCAGCCGCAAATCAGCACGATTCTCTCATAGAAAATTCGGGAAAGGAATAAACATTAATCCAGAAAATTTCTGTTTCATACCACCTTCATCACTTAATTCCAGGTCTCAGATGATATCCTGCCATGTCAGAACATTAGAGTCGGTTATAGTGCTCGGTTGGCACGTTTACGGCTGTGGTCCGATTTTTTCGGACAGGAGATGTCGAGGGTAGGGACATGAGAGGCAGACTGAGGAGCAAAGGGGAAAAGGCGCGTTCGTCAGCCGCCATTCGCCGTGCTCTGGTTGTGATGTTGGCGTTTTCATCAAGCGCATTTTTGTTTGGCAGCCAACCAGCGCTGGCCGATTTCAGCCAGCAGCTCCAGATGTTTCAAGACCGAGGCATAAGAATTCCAGACAGCACTCGCAATAACCCAGCCTTCAGCCGGGAGCCAGTTCGCATTCCGGTGACAATCCCGGCAATCAACAATGACGCCTCATCCCGCATCAGCACACAAAGACCGATGGTGCAGATTGATTCGATGGTAACAAAGGCGATCATGGCTCGACCAGACTTCTCTTTCGATCGTGCCACGCCGAGGATGCCGACAATTCCTCTATTCAATCCGGTCAATATACAAACCAGTAAGCCCGTCACCATGCCCGTTAGCTTGCCGGTAATGATGCCTCAGCAGATTCAGTCTAACTATGACAACAACGGCTCCCGTAACAACAACTCGTTCTCCAATCTGGATGGCATGCTGCCTGAGAGTTCCGGAGCCAACCTCGACAATTTCTCCAAGAGTCTCTCTCCAAACATCGATGCACTGTCCAGAGGCAACGATTCTTCGACACGAAGAGAGGGGGGTGGCGGCCGCAACAATAATGTACAGTTCGCTGTCACTCAACCAAGTGTCGACCAGAATAACGCTCAACAAGCCGATATCATCGGTTCCAACATAACAGTCAATCAGGAGCCTGCCGACACTAAAGCGAATGTTTTCACAGGCAAGAGTCTCGGGTCTGTCGTGACATCGACTTATGTCGGCGACGAGCCTGACGCGGCAGCGGTCAAGAAGGCGCTCGCGCAAAGAGTTGCCCTGTTCGAAGGCACCACCCTATTCGTTCCGCAAGAAGACCTGGTGTTAGACACAAGGCATGGAAGAGTTCACATCGGATCTCGAGCGGTAGTCCTGGTTTCATCGTCGCAGAATGAAGTAGCGGTGTACGATATTCACGATCACAAGAAAGGCTCGGTGAGCGTCCACGTTGATGGAAAGAAGCTGACGCTGGCGCCCGGTAGACACGTAGCGATCACGACCGATAAAACTGGCGACTTCGCACTGGCAAATGCCATTGAGTCGATCCCCCATTGCGACGTGTCAAAACTTCAAAGCGCCGAGACGAAGAACGTCTTCACATCCGAATTTTCTATTCCGGCGACGATTCAATCCGTAAGCGCGCTGAAATCGTTGACTGTTTCACAAGATCCTGAACTGCAAAAGGTTTCGCACAATATCATGAAGACTGCTGCCATCCTGCTATACATGAGAGGCTCGCAGTACAAACACTATCTGCGTCCCCGAGTAACGTTGTTGTCGTCGCAGTAGCTCATGTTGTGAAGAGTCGAAGCAAACGCGGTGATTCCTGTATCACCGGGTATCGGCGCTAAGCGGTCTTTTCATACCAGTCGCTGGGCTCGAAAGCCTGAGTTTCGGCATCCCTGCCACAGCTCCAATCTGTTCCGACCAATTGCGAAGACGAATATGCATCCGCAAAGTTCGAACTATCAAAAAGGATGTCTAGCGACTGCATTAAGCAATCCGGCAAAACTAACTCCGTCACAGCACAGCGAACGGCGTTGCCATTGCTCCAATCACCTGACAAATCCGGTGAAATGCAAGACCCTGACGACTCAATAGTCGCGTTTTCATTGGTTGAGGATTCAGTCCCGAGTCTGGCGACCCGCGACGAATCTAAGTCATCGAACATTTTTTCCGTTACTCCGCCAATCCAAATGCAGTACGCGTGGTTTATTCACGCAATAATACCCCACCCCTTGACAACAAAGCAATCGTTTAATGGCGATTTTATAATTAAGCAATCGGGTGGAAAGCCAGTCATCGGCAATAATATTCTGCTACGGATGTTTATCCCGACTAGCCATGACAGAGCCGGAGGAGCAATGACGGCACTTACTTCCACGACCTCGGTAGAATACGCTGCTTACGAGCTGACAAATTACGACATTGATTCGATACGACCAGCCACAAAGATATCCGAACCCCTTGGCCCCAGGGACGTTCTCGTTCGGCTGAAGGCGGCATCGCTGAACTACAGGGACCTGTTGGTTGCCACGGGTCGATATCGCAAGAATCTGCAACTGCCAAGAGTACCTCTGTCTGACGGAGCCGGCGATGTTGTCGAAGTGGGCTCGGCGGTTACGGGCCTAAAGCCCGGAATGCGTGTCTCACCCAACTTCATGACCGGTTGGCACGCAGGCGCCATCATGCCCGAGTATGTCCATACCGACCTCGGCGCCGGCGAAGACGGCGTGTTGAGACAGTTCGCGGTATTCGACGAGCGGGCTCTCGTCAAAATCCCCGATTATCTGAGCTATGAAGAGGCAGCCACACTTCCGTGCGCCGCCTTGACCGCCTGGAACGGACTCGTCGAGCAAGGTCAGGTCAAAGCCGGCGAGATTGTCCTTGTCATGGGAACTGGAGGTGTCTCCATCTTCGCCTTGCAATTTGCCAAAATGTGCGGAGCCGATGTGATTGCGACCTCGAGCAGCGACGACAAGCTCCGTAAGCTCAAGGAACTTGGCGCCTCTCACGTCATCAACTACAAGACGACTCCGGCTTGGGACAAAGAGGTCGTTAAATACACTCGCGGTCGCGGCGTCGATCACGTCATCGAAGTCGGCGGCGCCGGCACACTGGAAAAGTCCGCGACTTCAGTCAAGCTCGGCGGACACATCAGTCTCATCGGCGTTCTTGCAGATCCGAATCAACAAGGCAATCATGCTGTTCATCTACTGATGAAGGCCGTAAAACTGCAAGGAATCTTCGTTGGCTCCGTCGAAATGTACGAACGCATGAATGCGGCTCTCAATTTGCACAAGACCAAACCTGTTATCGACAGAGTGTTCCCCTCCCATGACGTGATCGAAGCTCTTCGGTATATGCAGAGCGGCGCGCACTTCGGAAAAGTCGTGGTGACAATTTAAACCGAGCGAACGGGTGAAACAACATCGAGACAAAAGACGGGCACCATATCTGGTGCCCGCCCAAAGACGAAGACTGACGATCGAACTATTTGTGTTCGATAATCACTTGTTTAATT
>CAZISK010000414.1:0-7179 GCA_964541355.1 uncultured Candidatus Obscuribacterales bacterium | reverse complement strand
ATCGTTTCAACTTCTGCTTTCGTGTAACATTGAAGTCGATTCGGCGACTGAAGTTAAACGATGACGGACAACTCGGAGAATAGAATAGCGGTCGTGGTGGTCGAAGACCATCACGTCACAATGCACGGCTTGATCTCCTGGCTGGAGAGCACCGGGCAGTTTAACATCAAGGGAAAATGCGGCAACAAAGATGTTTTGTTGTCTCTTGTGGGAGAGACCAAGCCGGATGTCGTACTTCTCGATCTTCACATGCCGGGTAAACTTTCTCTCGAGGAGGTGGTCGCCGGTGTCACCAAATCCGGTGCGCGCGTGGTGGTGTTCACCGCGGAGAACCGAATTTTCTACGTCAATCTCGCTCTCAAGCTTGGTGTTTCAGCGTTTCTCCTGAAGTCTGAGCCATTCTTCAAGCTCGCCGAAGTAATTCGCCGTGTCCATTCTGGCGAAAAGTCGATCTTGTCATCCGGGCTCATGGAGGAGAAGTTTGCAATCACAGAGGCGGAAGAGGAGATTCTCAGTATGTTGTCCGGCGGCTTCAAGTATGATGACATCGCCCGGTTGCGCAATACCTCTCCCGAGACTGTTCGAAAGCAGTGTAATCGACTGCTTTTGAAAATCGGGCTGGGAAGCCGCGAAGAGCTCATCGCCTGGGCGGTGAGGAACGGCTTCGGCTAAGAGAGTTCCAACTGCAGCGCTCCCGCCGTTATCGATAGATGAGCTGCTCAAGAGCAGTTCATCTATCGGACCGAGCCGCCAACATCACTCTAGAATTTTATCTTTTCTTCGAGCTGCAACCCGGTTCGTGCCAGGCGCGAATGCTTCTCCGATATCACTAATGACTCGATTGTGCTCTCTCTTTCCTCTGTCAGAAAGCGGCGCGCGAACTCTCCGGATTCGATACGATGCAAGATCTTCTTCATGGTATTGCGTGTTCTTGTATCGACGAGTTCATTTCCGGCGAGGGCAGATCCATATTTCGCCGTGTTGGAGATTGCTTCTCGCATCCCGTCTATTCCGCGCTCGAAGAGCAGATCCGCAATCAGTTTTACCTCCTTGAGACAAGAGATGTATGCCAGTTCGGGTTGGTATCCGGAATCGACCAGTGTGTCGAAACTTGCCTTGATCAACTCCGGTACTCCGCCACAAAGCACCGATTGCTCGCAGAAAAGATCTGTAACGGTCTCCTCGGCGAATGTGGTTTCGATTGCGCCGGCTCTCGTGCAACCGATCCCTTTTGCATAAGATAAGCACTTTTCGAAGGCTCTCCCGCTGCCGTTTTGCTCGACAGCGATCAATGCCGGGAGTCCTTTTCCTTCTGTAAATAAAGATCGCAATTTTTTTCCGGGACCAGTCGGCGCTACCAAAATAACATCGGAATCGCTAGGTAATTGGACCATCTTGTGATGTACTGCAAAACCGTGCGCGAACACAAATGATCTGTGAGATGTCAAGTAGGGTTCGATCTGAGTTTGGTAGACACTCGCTATGATCTCGTCAGGTAGCAGGATTGCGAGCACGTCACAGTTGGCCGCAACTGATTCGATTGTCTGTGGATCGAAATGATCTCTTAATGCCGTCTGCCATGAGCGGCTGTTTTCTCTTCCGCCTATGCGGACGGAAAGCCCGCTGTCACGCAGGTTGAGCGCTTGTGCTCGGCCCTGATTGCCGTAGCCGATTATGCCTATCACCGAATCCATGAGATCGATGAGAGTTGTGTCTATGTCGTAATGTATTCTTGCCATATATATGATGAGAACTCGCTTTTGATGCTTCACTCTAGATTTAATTCTGACCAAATAATACAAAAGTATATTGGTATCACGCCTGTTTTAACAGCCGGGTATATAGTATCGACGACTTTTCTAAGAGGCTGGTAACGGGAAAGGTTAAACCTTCACGGGAGGTCTTGTCTTCCGATATTAACCTGTCTATCCTGTTCATGTGCGGTTGCTCCTTAGTAATTTCCGGGCCCGATGATTTGCATCGTTGTGTTCGCGTGTGGCGACTGCATTGCTCAGGAGGCATGACTGTGTTTACATCAGGTCAGGTAGCGCAAAACATAACGGTCCGAAGTGGTGGACACGTTGCCAATCCGGCCAATCAGTTGGCAGAAATATGCATCATCGGTGATGGCGCTGAAGGACTCACTCTGGCCAATCTGGTCAACGCCAACAAAGTTGTGATATACGCCGATGGAGCCATTAGCCCCTATCCCAATTTAGAACAACTTCAGATCCGTGAGTACGAGATTCGCGAGCGTGGTGCAGCAGTTTCATCGCAACGTGGCAATACACGTATCGATGTCAAAAATGTTGACAAAGCAGATGAATTACGCAACTCTGAGGGTCTGGCGATCTCCGGCAGCATCACCAAATATGGTGCAATCATCGAAAAGCTTTCGCCTACATTTCGCGATGGGCTTACCGTTTGTCTGATAAATGCTCCTCTGGGAGCCGGTCTTGAGTTTAAAGCACTTCTCGCGAAGCATAAAGTGAAGCGCCAGCTCAATATTATCGAGACCGGTCGGTTGTTCGACTCTGCCCGCGTAGAGTCCGGTGTTCTGCTTGTCTCTGGTCTTAGAAGCAAGGTCAGCGTCAGCGGTCTCGAGCGCAATGAGACAAGAAGAGGTTTGGCCGTTGCGTCGGCAGTGGTCAGTGGTATCGTTCCGTTCTCCAGTGTGATTGAGCGCGGACTATCGGATGCCGAGCGGATCATCCGTCCTGCGCTCTTGCTTTCCGCGCTAATTGCCGATGATATGAGCGTCTCCGTCAATTCGGCCAATGTCAAGATATTAAGAGCTCTAGATCGTGAGGTCCAGGGATTGGCCAAAGCATTTTCGTGTGTGGTTCCGGAGTTCATCAAGAGTCTCCAGGACTTCACCTTCAGCGACAACAGCTCTGCCCGTCTCAAAGCCACATCTCTTGAAGGCGCTTTGACGTCGTTGGGATCAGGGCTCATCGGCCTCTGCGATAGCTCTGCCAAAGCATACGCGAATTTGTTGGGTGAAGATGTCTGTCAAACTCTGACGTTGTTGGCTGATATGGGAGTGTTGAGTCGCTCGCCTGTCAATGTCATTTCCAGCATGATCGAGATGGCGTCCGTGCTTCTTGATGAGGATCTCAATAAGAAGGGACGGAAGTTGTCATCGCTTGGCTTGATCGGTTTTGACACCACGGAAATTGTCGATCTTGTGAATGCTTAGATGTCAAGCGGGACAACTCTTGCGAAACCCTTGCGCTCATTCAGTTTTCGGACATTTTGCTTTGCTTAATATATTGCGCGATTTGCGGCAGGTGTGCTTGTCAAGGTAGGTTAGTGGCTCATTTGGTGCCCTTTAAGAGGCCCGTTGATCGCCGGCGCGCTACCGTGCTGCATTTGTTTGTCGTGTTTTCAAGATCTTGAACCGACAATATCAATAGCATTAGGTTTATTTGCTCGTTTCTTTTTTCTCCAATCTTTCCGGACGTTTTTTCAGAAGAGCAAAGTTGAAGCCATCCAAAAACAATTGACTGGTCATACTAATGACAAGTTGAAGGACGGCTGTTACTACGCCGGGGGTGTTCACCAACACACCTGACTCACTCTTGTAGGAATTCATCGGTTGGGTCACCTCGCGTGATCCGGCGCGATCAATGACAACCCGGCTGAAAGGCCGCGAATGAAAGGGCTATACACATGGCCGACTTTACCGTGGCAAACTATCCCGAGTTGCTCGGATTTACACGGGTGTGTCAGGCGTCCGACGAGGATATCTGGCTGCACATCGTGTCTCCTATGACGAAGGGGCTCCTGGGCGCAATCGTTCAGCGCAGAGCGCCCAGAGTAATCGAATCGGTCGAAGGACTTTTCCCGGGTGACGGCGTCGCCAACTTGAATGACCATCGCTTGTTTAGCGGTCAGACCGGGTACGTTCGATTTCCATACGTGACCAACTTTTACGACACTGAAAACGGTGCGTTCATCATCAAGCGAGATGGCGTGAAGTTCGAGGTGTTTTGCTGGTTTGGTGAGGTCGAGAAGGGCAGAGGCGAGATGATTCTCAAGGCGGGCTTGCGTGATCGTCGCTTCGACGGTACCCGGCGTGCCAATGATTCAGCGCTTCTGGACTACCCCTACGATGACCCTGTCTTGCATCGCCCGCTCAGCGAGGTCCTGACGTCGGCAGAGCTGTCGATATACGCCTTCATGCCCGGCTCGCGCGTGACGGATGTGTACAACGACATCGAGTACGAACGGTTCGTCACCCAGCCGTACACCTACAAAAATCGGCCGGATGAGTTCCTCAAGTACTTCGATATCGCCTGGAGGTCCAAACGTGCGCCTGGTCAAATGGCTGCGCCGATTCCAGACGTGGCGCCCGCTGTGCTGCGGGGCTTCAAGAAGATCTCTGAGGACCTGGGCTACGACTTCTGTGAGATGGCACCCAGCCATTACCACGTGGCGCGATGGGGTCTGGGCGGCGGCTACGCCTTCCGCGAACCGCGACAGGAAGCCACCTTCAACGCCTTCACAGAGGGGCTGGAGCGCATCCGTGCAGATGGTACCCCGCTGACCCGTTCGCAGCAATCCTGGGTGTGCGTTATTCAGAGTCTGCTTCCTGCCGAACGGATTCCGGTTGCCCTGAGGCTCAACGGGCCGCAGTGGCCGCAAGACAACATCGGACCAAAGGTGCTATGGCTGTACAAGCCGCTGACTGAGCGAGCTCTGGCTTTCAAACCGTCACCGCTGTTTGCCGATGCGGTTCCGAAAGCTCAGCCCGAATCTGGTGGAACAAGCGGACCAGGCACTTAGGAATAGGTCCTTTGAAGTTGTTTGAGAAATCGAAACGAGCAGTGTTTCGCTTACGCCCATTTTTTGATCCCGCATAACCACTTCCCTTTCTGAAGCGAGCAACGGTTTCGTGGAAACCTTGCGGATAGCTATTCAGGGAGAACCCGAGTATGGCTAACCACACATTCCCTAATGCGAACATTCCCGAGTTGCTCGGGGTCACTCCTATTGCTCTTGTCCCGGACGAAGAGATCTGGGCTCGGCTTGTGACGCCTCAAGTCAAGGCGTTGCTCGGCGAGATCCTGTCCAGCAAAGTCGATGTCCGTGAAACCGTCGACGGTGACTTCGGTGGCGATGAGGTCACCAACCTCAACGACCACCGTCTCTACGGCGGAAAGAAGGGATACATCCGATATCCCTACATCAACGCGTACCACAAAACGACTTATGGTGCGTTGGTGATCAAGCGAGACGGCATGAAGTTCAAGGTGCTCGCCTTTGTCGGTAACCCTGAGAAGGGTGTGGCAGAGATGATCTTCAAGGTCGCTCTTCGCGACCGTCGCTTCGATGGTACGAAGCGCGCCAATGATAGCTCGCTGGTGGACTACATCGGCTACGACGACAACGATCTCAACCACACGCTGAAGATTGACGGCATGCCGGAGAACTCTAGCGCCGTGGAACTGTCCACATACGGCTTCATGCCTGGGTCTCGCATCGTCGACGCTGACGGCGACGCGCAGTATGACGAGTTCGTCCGAGCTCCCTACAAATTCGTCGGGAAGCCCAAGACCTGGCTCCGGCTCTTCAAGAAGGCATGGAAGTCCAAGCGTGGCCCCGGGCAGAACGGTAATCCCGTTCCTGATGTCTCGAGGCTGGTTCCGGCGGTAGTCGAAGCGATGGCTTTCGAGCGTGGCTACGACTACATGGAGAATGCGCCGAGCCACTTCCACGTGGCAAAGTGGGCTGAGAGCCTGAAGTACCTCTACGCCGATCCTACGCAAAAGGAGACGCTGTCTCGTTTGAGCGCTGGCATTAATCGGATCAAGGCGTCCGGTATCGTGTTGACCCGACCGCAAGAGTCTTGGGTCGTGGCGATGCAGAGCCTGCCTCGGCAGTACATCCCGGACCAGTTCTATCTGGACGGAGCGATCTGGCCGCAAGACAACATCGGTGCAGCCAACCTCTGGATGTACAAGGCATTGTCGGAGCGTGCCAAGCTGGCTGCCAAAGCGGCTTCGGCAAGCGCCGGCAAGTAAGTAGTGATTGTTGCAACCGGCGAGAAGCGGAGCTTAGCGCTCTCCGCCTTCCGCCGGTTGTTTTTTTTGTGTTAATGATACTAGTAGATACAGTATGATAACGAGTAGGAAAAAGTCGTCATTATGGTATTGAATGTGGTGGTCAACTTTGCGCGCTGAGAGCGCTTTTAATTCGTCGGCGATTCACACTGCAGATTGCGCAGCCTATGCTTTATCCATGAAGAGCCCCGGCTCATCTGCTGTTCCTTTTCTCCGGTGGTTAACAGATATTAGAGCAGTCAAAGAAATCTGTCTCCTCGGTCTGCATCCGACCCAAGCGTTTATTGTTCGTTGGGTCGGATTATGGCTGATTCAGCCGGTTTTCAATGGCGTCAAAGAACGCCTATTTTTTGCACTTCGGTTTTGTCAGCACCGTCAGATAGTCTGTGGTCGAGCCGTATCCTGAAGACCTGGTAACTGGTGTTACGCTCACGATCTCCAGTTCGGGATGCTGTTGTAGGAACCTTGCCAGGATCTCGGGGAAGCTCTCCTGCCCGTACGTTCGTCCGTCCAGCGTCCTGATTCTTTGTGGCGGGAAACGGTAGATGCCGTTGCCCATGTCGTGCCACTCCGGTTCGCTCCAGGTCGCTTGCCCCTGCTTGATTGGATCTAGCAGGGGATCAGCGCGGAAGATGGTAGAGCCTAGCATTCCAACGAGAAACAGGAGCATGAAGGAGATCGTAGCGATTTTTGTCTTTTTGCCGACGGTCCGGTGTCCTCTCACGCCAGCAGCGATCGGTCCGGCGAGTGCACCCACTACGCCAACTCCAGAGGCGATCCAGGAAACTGTCAGTAACCAGCTCATAGCAGTTTTCTCCGTCGAGGTTTGATCGATGAAAAAGGCTAGCGATGTGCCAGCCCTTCTAAACACCCTGCGCCAGCCCTTCTAGCACTCTGCGCGATAAGCTTGTAAAGTCAGCAGGAGTCCGACACCGTTGTCGAATGGGTCGGGTTCTCGGAAAACTCGTTTCTCGAATGTAATTCGGATGTGGTTGGTGCGCATTAGGGAACGGATTCCAGTATGGCGCCACAGCCGAAGTTGTTTCTTAAGTTTCTGGACCCACAACTGCTTCGACAAGAATTACCTTAGGTATTGAGTGCGACCTGGTTGTCC
>CAZISK010000413.1:0-7225 GCA_964541355.1 uncultured Candidatus Obscuribacterales bacterium | reverse complement strand
TTAAAGTGCCTTGGACTGACCCAATATCTGCCCGGCTCGTGCCTCGACTTCCGATGCCTTTGTGCTATTATCGAGGCGCCGAATCACTTGCGCGTAATCTTTGAGACACGCCGCCTAAAGCGGATTGTTCGCGCCCACAGCACGTTCAGTGCTTGCCACAGCCCACTCGTAAAACGTGCATGCGCTGTCGAGCTGTCCCTGCTGAAAATAGAGATAAGCAAGCCCGTTGAGAATTCCGGCCATCTCGACACTGTTGGGCCCGAGGGCGGCTTGAGCCGCGGTGAGCGCGGTTCGATAAAGCTTGATTGACTCGTCGATGTTGCCTAGCTGAAACTCCACCGAAGCCAATGCAGATGTCGTGTTGATCGTCAGCACGTTACCGCTGCCATATGCCGATTCATAAATCGAAAGCGCTCTGGCCAAGAGCGACTTCGCCTCTCTGTACCTTCCCTGCGCGACACATAGTTGCGCCAGACCATTTAGATCGTTGGCTACTGAAGGGTGATTCGGCCCCAGAGAAATGATGTCGGTCGCAATCATTCGCTGATACTGCGCCTCGCTCGATCGATACCGACTCTGCGAAAACACCGTATCGCTCACGACCTTGAACGCTGGATTCAGCGTAGCGTCCGATGCCGGCAGGTGAATTCCTCGAAGAGCAACAGCCGTATTCTCCCCTGTTTCGCTGGAACGAGAAGCCTGAAGCTGAAAATCGCTTTGCTGCTGCCATTCCGATTTTGATGATGCCGCCGAATTCGAAGCCTGCGTATTCTGCCAGCTGCTCGACGCAGAACCGGTTGGCGACGACTCGTTCTGCCAGTTGGATGATGCAGAATTTCTCGAAGTTTGCGCATTCTTCCAATCGCTCGAGGCAGTATGTTTCGCTGCGAGCCGCGACTCGGTCGGACGCGAGTTCAATGAAGAACCGCCATCAATAGCCGGTTTCGACCCATTATCCTTCAGAATATCGCTCTGAAAATCATTAATCAGATCGGTGTCTGACGTATCGCTGCCTTTAATCAAGTCCTTGTATTCATGCATGACAACATTGAGTTGGTCTGCGGCTTCCAAATTGGGAGACTTCGACAAAATCGAGATCGCTCGCTTGTAGTTCGCGGCGGCGGCGTCGCGATTTCCGGTCTTGCTGTTGACGCGACCAAGCCCGCGCAATGCTTTCGCTGCGGTCGGACTATACGGACCATAATGCTTTTCAGTGAGATTGAGTGCGCGGTTGTAGTAATTCATCGCAACCGAATGATTACCGGCAGATTCTTCGATGGAGCCAAGCTCCATCAGAACTGGTTCGACGCTGGCGCTGTCGCCACCGTTGTTCTTTGATAGTCTTGACAGCACGCTTTGCAAAATCGTGAGCGCCTCGGCAGTCCTATCGAGAAGCTTGAGCGACGCGGCGAGCTGCAACTGGCACTTGTCGAGATCTGCAGAATTCTTCGACTGTTTTTTCACAAGACCAACTGCCTTGCGAAACTGCTGCGCAGCAAGTCCTGGAGTCTCAGCATTGAGCGCTTGCATGCCCTGCTCGTATGCGCCCACCCAGGACTGATCGGGCGGAGCAGCCTTGGCCTGTTGCGAAAGGCAGGCGACCATCAACGCGCACAGCAGCGACGTCTTAGCGACTTTGAGTCTCGATTTCCTGTGTTCTGATTTCACTGATCCCTGCCCGCCACGGAACGCACCCCTTATTCTACAAAATTTCCGAGGACCAATTGTCCAGTATCGGCAATAAGGCAAAAGATTCAGTCTATGCAAGCATCGATCGCGACGAAATTGATTGCCATGGAGGGACCTCGCCAAGATGCGCCATCCCAACTCCATCCCAAAGAGGCTACACTAATAGACCGAACCGCAAGAACGACGCGTCAGACCAATCTACTGCGGCGGCTCTGAAGGACAAATCTGAAGGCAGAGCAACCACCTCAATGACAGGCCTGTTCCAGTACCTTTGAAATCATCGAAAAGCCCGCAATGTTGAGCCTGGACTGGAAGGCACGTTTCTTAACGCTTACGCACCTTTGCAACACAATAGCACCGCAACACTAAAATCGTTGAGGAAATCCCGCCAATAATCTGCGTCAACGTCAGGCTCATCGGCGCTAACAAAATTCTTCCACTCAATATCTGTGAAACCGGCAAGTTCAAGCGCGCGTTGGTATGTCGCCGGTTCAAAGTGATAATGCTCGAATGCGAAATCGATCTTGTCGCCTACGTAGTGAATCCGTTTGACCTTCGTTCCATCTCGAACACGTCCATCTGTTTCCACCTCGACACCGTATTTAATACCAGCATGGACCGGAAAGAATGGATTTTCGCTAAACGCTATAAATCGTCCGCCGGCCTTGAGGTTCTGTGCAACAGCCTTCATCATCATTTCGAGTTGTTGCACAGTCGACTAATAGTGCAGTAAAAAACCTGCAAAAACCACATCGAACTCGCCAATTTTGCCGAGTTGCGCGACGTCTCCGACAATGTACTCAATGCCATAAGGATCCTGTTTTTCTTGTTGCTGGGCGAGTTCGATCATTTCCCCGGAGATATCAACACCAACTACGAATTCTGCATTCCACTCTTTGATGTATCGCGTAAAAAAGCCCGAGCCACATGCCAGATCCAGCACGCGTTGACCGCTTAAATCACCAAGATAATGCTTAGCTGATGGGATCAAAATTACTTCTCGATCACTGCGAGTATTAATGCTCTGGTCATACTTGTCGGCAATACTGTCATATTGAGTCATGAGCCTTCCTCTGTGCGTTCTTGATTTGTCGAAGAACGCGAATGATACATCTCTTGATCGAGGCTTACAACATGTTGTTTTTTGTTTCTCTGATCTATGGTTGAGCACTATCTTTTATCAAACTCAAGCCATTCACGTCTAAATGTCTAGTTTCAACACATCGCGCCCTCGCGAGACACACGCCATGATTTTCTTTCCGCCGGCTTGCTCGGCAGCAGAAAGAACATGATCGCGATGAATCACCACACCGGACATAACCTCGACTTCGCACGTACCACAAGTTCCGGCACGACATCCGAATGGAACTTCAATGCCCGCTTGTTCGAGACAATCCAAGAGAGTTTCGCTCGCCCCTACCTCGACCGTCTTACCGGATTTTTCACAAACCACCTCAAAAGCTTGATCGCCCTTTTTCGGTGCGGAACCAAACCGTTCGACGTGAATAGATTCGGCAGGCCAACCGAGAGCTTCTGCTGCCGAGATAGCCGCATCCATCAATCCGGCTGGACCGCAAGTATATAAATGTGTTCCTTCAGGTTGACGCTGTATGAGAGCAGGGATGTCGAGCTTCTGACCCAAACTGCCATCGTACAAACATACGTTTGGATCGTTTTCAAACTCTAGATCTGCTGCGAAAGCTGCGGTCTCCGCACTGCGAAATGTGTAATGCAGCTCAACCCGTTCCTCACACAATTTTAGGTTCGAACGGTGTGCTATCAGTGGAGTGATGCCGATACCACCGGCGATGAGCAAGTGCTTGGTAGCACGCTCAGCCGGCGGGAAATAATTGGCTGGAATTGAGATGCTCAGCTCTGTTCCGCGCTTTACCTTTTCATGCATATATCTGGAGCCACCCTTAGAGGGTTCGGCCAGCTGTACTGCGATGAAATAAACAAGACCATCCCCATAGCCGGAGTTGAGCAGTGAATATGCGTTCCTGTAAACCTTACCGCCATCACGCATATGGACTACGATATGACTTCCGGGGGTGAACTTGGGAAGAAGTCCGCCGGTTGGGTGTATCAATCTAAACATTTTAGTCGTACTGCTCACGTCTCGAACCATGGCGACTTTGACCGTGATCACCTGGCGCTTGTCCAAACCAAGCTGCTCATCTGACATGTCAGCAATTTTTTCAGCCGTGGCAACAGCCTTGACAGCACTTTCGCCCGCATGCGCGCTGGACCGCTGAGGCGCTTTGCGTTCAAATTTGACTGGCAATTTTTCCAGCCCGCGCAGTCCCAAGCTAACAGCTCCTGTCGGCTGCCCATTGCTGGCAAAACTAGATACACGCGAGAACCACTCTTCAAAGCCGACGCGGGCCTCAAGTCGCGCCAGTGGCTGCCCAATGCACTGGTGGTTGCCGCTGCTGAAGCTGAGGATTCGCGGAAGATTGCGACGGATATCGAAGACTCCAGGATTCTCGAATATCGTCTCATCGTGATTAGCAGACGCTACGATCGGTCCGAGTACACAACCAGCCGGAACCTTGATCCCACCAATCTCTACGTCCGCCAACGCCTGGCGCTGGAGAAGAATAACCGGACCACTGAATCGAAGACTCTCTTCAAAAGCATTCTGAATCAACGATAGGTCGCCAGCAACTTGCCGCATCTGTTCCGGGTGCTTAAGCAAACAGTCCAGGAACTGACCGAGCGCCTTGGTCGTTAAATCATTGCCTGCAATTACCGAGAGCTTCATGAGGGTTAAGACCTCCTTCTCGGTGAGCTTGTCACCACCCTCGGCAGCTTCAATGAGATAACTGGTGAGATCGTGCTGGGGCGACTTTCTGCGTTGCGCAACAATCTCCTTGAGGTAGGCTTCCATTTCTATGGCATCACGCGCCACTTCGCCATACCTGACCTTTCGCGCCGCTTCGTCTTTGATTGCATGCGCTGTAGCAGAGCCCATCATCGAATCTGCCCAACGCTTGAATGTCTCTGTCATCGAGGGATCAACGCCCAGGAGGCCGGACATAACCAACGAAGGTAACGGCAATGCAAACTGGTGAATAAACTCACATTCGTTGCCCCGTGCCAATATCTCATCGATCAATTTGCGGGCTATTTCTCGCGTGTGAGGCTCCATGGCTGCCACACGCTGCGGTGTGAATGCCTGCTGCATCAAGGTTCTTACACGTGTATGCTTGGGAGGATCTTCTCTAAGGAGAGTGTCAATCTTAGTTTCTTCCTCGGCGCCTGGTATCGGACTGGTTCGCTGGAAAGCAGCGGAGAATCGCTTGAAGTCTCGAAGGATTGCATCACATTCGTTCCAGCGAAGAAAGCCGAGGATACCGAATGGCTGAACCTGGCAAACTGAGCCTTTTTTACGCAGCTCGGCAAGAACCTCGTTGGTCTCTGAATGAGTACGAGGCAGAGCCAGGTCAAGAACCGGTAGCGAATCAAAACCTACAGGCAGCGGATGCTTGAGCTCGATTACCATTCTGATTCTCCTATTGATATGACATTAGCTTTACGGCCGCCGCGTATGAACATGGCGACAAAAATGTAGCGAGCGTGCGTACTGGCTTACCTGGCAGGACTCGCTTGAAATCTTGACGATTAAGACGTTATAAGTGTATCACTTCAGCCCTGTCAAGCAGTTCGTAGTTCGAACGCGACTTGATTCAGCGAGACAACTCTAAGTGCGTATCCGGAGGAAGTATTTCAGCGGTCGCTTGCATCCCGAACAGCAGCTGAGCGGTATCATATTCGGTGTCGGCGTATCTCTAAATCACTTACAAAGCGATAATCCAAGCAAGCAGCTTCGTGCAACGATTGCATCATATGCACTCGAAGTTCATCAGTGTTTCGACCACTGTCTTGCGAGCAAATCGCAGTCTAATCAATCTCATTCAACAGCGGTTTGATTTTATCAGGAACCTGAGGTCCCTTGCTGCTCAGCAAGATCTTGCAATTCGAGTGGAGAGATACTTGGAGCTTATCGACTGACTCAGGAGTAAGGTTGGATGTTTTTGTAAGCGTAATTGTTTCGATCACTGGCAGACGCAAAAGGATTGCAAGTCCTTTTAGTCCTATTGCATTTTGAGTGACATTGAGCGACCTGATTCGACTCGTTTTCGAAAGCAAAAGTTGTGCATTATCATCATTGATACCGCAATCACTGATGTATAGACTAAATGCACGCATCTTTGCTATTTCCCGAAGTTCGTCATCCGTGAGCTGGTTGTTTGAGCAAAGTAATTCGTCCAGCGGCAACGACCGCAGCGCGTTCAACCCGGTGAAGGACAGTCTGCTGATACTATTGATCGACAAACGCCTCATTCTCTTGCACTGCGATAGAGCCGCAATACCCTTGTCGGAAACCTCGCATCGATCAACATTGATTTCATCAATTAAAGGCAGCGTGGCAATTTCGATCAAGCCTTTGTCGGTTATATTTGTTCCTTTCAGGATAACACGTTTTACCTGCTTCATGGTCGAGATGGTGCGCGCAACTCGATCATCGATATCAGATTCGCTCAGATTTAGTCTCTTAAACGGACGATCGGCAATTGTCTTGAAGTCGTCCGCGTCAAGATGCTCTCCCTGATAAGCATCCAAGCATTCAATACTATTGTCATTTGGAATCAGAGCAAAGTCCTTCGCCGCGAAGTTCCCAAGCAATTTTATTAATCTTCCACTCTCAGACCGGGATACCGTTGGCGCTTCCGCTATGTCGGAAATCATGTTATCGATTCTGATACTTTGCACATCCACAGCACAGAGAACACAGGACGTCCAGTTAGCGCTTCGAACAAGACACAACCGAATGAGTATATTTCGGAACGAACATCGTAGCTACGACCATTCACTAGACCAGGCGACATGTATGCCGGCGTACCTATTAGAGTGGTACCACCTTTAAGAACAATCGTGTCTTCCGTCTGAACAAACTTCGCCAAGCCAAAGTCTATCAACTTCGCCGTCACGGTTTCCGGACTCTCTCCATGAACAATCAAGTTTTCCGGTTTTAAATCTCTATGATAAACATCGTGACTGTTCGCGTGAGCTAGGGCAGACCCGACACCTTTGAACATTTCGAAAGCGGTATCATTGTCCATTGTTGAGCGGGCCGCTCTCATTGATGAACTGACGCAACGTGAGCCCAATAACATGCTCGAGAACCATGAATGGCTGACTGTTCTGATTGACACCGAAATCCAGGACACGAACAATGTTAGGATGATCGAGACGGAAGTGATTTTAGCTTCGTTCTGAAAACGTACCAGCGTAGGCGGATCCATTGCTAACTTGTCGATCACCTTTATGGCGACATTTCTGCAAAGAGCAGAGTCAAAAGCCTCGAAAACAACCGACTTCGCTCCACGCCCCAGCTCTGCCCTCAGACGATAGCGCTCCGGAACATCTCCTTGTTGAGGTAATCGATCGGCATCCAATGCTTCAGACGTTGCAACGTTATTGGCGACCAATCGCTCAGCAGGAGCGGTAATCCTAGAAGACAAGGCTGCAC
>CAZISK010000412.1:0-7235 GCA_964541355.1 uncultured Candidatus Obscuribacterales bacterium | reverse complement strand
TCAGTCTGAGCTCTACAGTCTCTCCTCGAAACAGTCGATACTCGTTCTCTTTCTTTAGAATCCTGTCGATACCCGGACTTTCGACCTCCAGCACATATGCGCCTTCAATCACCGGCCCTTCCTCGCTTTCGGCGCGCTCGTCGAGCAATTGCTCCAGCCGCCTACTTACATTTTCACAGTCATCGAGCGTTATGCGCTCTCCTTTTCTGTGAATCGTTACGTTGATCACTCTGCGCTTGCCTTGTTGCAAGATATTGATGCCGACAAGCAAAAGACCAAGATTGGAAACGACGCTTTCGGCCAGTTTCGACAGCTCTTCAATTGTCTTGTCTTGCTTTGAGGGCACAATAAAATCACGGAACGCAGAATGGTGCGCCGGATAAGACCGGTGCAGAGGCTAAAAGCGAGAAAGCCGTAGGATGAGCGAACCTCCTACGACGCACTTATAGCTTCCAAGCGTCGTATGTTAACATGGCGCTGCTTTTCAAGCAACCGGACGCCTCGGGAGAACGTCAAAATGGCTCCACAAGTCTCAGTCACCAATCGGCAGCGGCGGCATAGCGTCAATCTTGCCGATGTCGATCTTATGGCTCAGTCTCTGGCGCTCCAGGTTTGTCGTAATCTTGAGGACAGTCCCTGTAACTGGTTAAGCAAATCAAATGTGAAGGAGATTGAAGGTCGTGGTGCTTTCAGTCTTGTTTTAGTTTCCGATAAGAAGATTCGAGAGCTCAATCGCCTGTGGCGCGGCTTCGATAAAGCCACCGATGTGCTCTCGTTCCCCATGGATACTGAGCCACCGCCTGCCGACGAGCCTTTCGAGCTGGGCGAGATCATCATCTCTCTCGATACAGCCAAGCAGCAAGCAGAAGATCTTGGTCACGGCATCGATCGCGAGCTCGCCTTCTTGATCGTCCACGGTATGCTCCACGTTCTGGGATTTGACCACGAGAGTAAAGCCGATGAAAAGGAAATGTTTGGAAGACAGCGAAAAATCTTACAGGCAGCGGGCTATCCCAGGATGTAAACTGAAAGAGGTGATGTCCTTTCTCTATTTAATAAGGCATGTAAACCTTAATTAGAGAAATGAGGGGACTTATCCTTAATTGGTATGCTTCATTAGAAGAAGTAATCCTGGAGACAAATCTTTCAATGACGAACTTACCACCGGAAGTTGACCCAGATAACCGGTTCAAGCGTGGACGAACCAGGGGCGCGACCGCGCTGAAGCGCCGCCGCCGGAAGACCGATCTGGATCTCGTTAGAGGCAACTCTTTCGTACCTCTGAGTTGGCGCAGAAAGGTTGGCCGTGCCGGCAACCTGATTGAGTCTTTTTACCATGCCTTTCATGGCGTCGCTGTCGGTTTGAAAGAGCAGCGAAATCTCCGAATTCATTTCTCTTTAGCAGCCATCGTTACGATTCTGGGTTTAACTCTTAAAATCGACATGATGAGCTGGATGGCGCTGGTTATCGTAATGGCGCTCGTAATTGCTTGTGAATTCATCAATACAAGTCTCGAGCATCTGGTGGATATCTCGGCTAACAATGAATACCATGCTGCCGCGCGGGCCGCCAAAGATACCGCCGCCGCCGCGGTGCTTTCTGTTTCTGCTGCTGCCTTGGTTGTCGGTCTCATGGTGTTCGGACCGAAATTGTATTCACTGGTCTTTCCGGGCTGAACCTTCGTACCTGGCTGCTTCCGCCTGATTCCCTGTGCTTCTGTAGTAACTGGCGAGTAGCTGGCGGTAGACCTTCAAATGATCTTTGGGGAAACTGTTGGTGGCCTCGCACTGGCCAATCAGGTCTTTGATGATGCGCGCTCCCAGGGCCTTGTCTCCCTTTTCGAGCTCGCGTTTTCCAGCCAAATATTTGAATTCCGGATAAACTTTTGCCAGCGGATAATTCAATTTTAGTATGTGTTGAAGCGCTATTTGACAGGCTTCGGATGCCTGCTGCATTCTGTTCATGCGGGCGTAAACCACGGCGATCATCTCTTCGATCTCTATGATGGCGTCATCCTTATCTTTCGGCTTCTGGCTTTCGTACAGCTCTTTGGCGGTGCGAAGATACTTGATTGCTCTGTCATAGTGCTGCAGTTGGAAGCATGCAAAGGCAAGATTGAAATAGGTCGACGCCTTTTTAAACCCTTGAGCTTTGGCTTCGCATTCGGAAAGGAGTTTGTCGGCCCTTTTGAGTTTACCTCGCTGAGCCAAAAGTTTTGTCTGTTGCAACTTTGCTTCCATGTAGCGTTCATCGGGGTTACGGGAGGCTATGGGCAGCCATTTGTCGAAAAGCGCCAGTCCTTTTTCCTGTTGTCCGGTAGCACACAGTAAGTTTGCGAAGGACAATTCTTGTTCGATTAGCCTCTGATCCAGCTTCCCGGAGTGTGGCTCTAGTATGCCTGGTACGCGAAAGACCGCCGCTATTGTTTTGTTGCTCATGTCAGTATTTTTAAGCTCGAGATAGGACTGAATCAGGCAGAGTTGACCGGATAGAGCGGCAAATTGATCCATGATATTTTCCGCTCGAACCTCTTTCAGCGCCGTGATCGCTTTTTTGAAGTCTAATGATTGGCAGTAGAAAATTCCGATGTGATTGAGCAAGACGTCGAATTGCTGACAGGAGCGTCCACTTGCGATAATCACACGTTGTGCCATGTCGCAGTACTTGGTGGCCTTACTTACATTGGATTTCGCAGGATCGTTGCCATCGGCGATGTAAGAGCAGGCTGTTCGGCTCAGTGCAGTGACGTAAAAAACATCAGGTGGCAGAGCTGCCCTGAAGGGTAGCCAATCTTCGAAGGTGCGTCTGGCTTTGTCGCTCTGCCCGATTCCGAATTGAACGCAAGCCAGCCGTGTGGCGAGCACCGACAGATCCTCTTTTGTCGCGAGGTTTTCCTCAGTACCGAGCCTTAGCGCGGCTCCAAAATATTTGCTCGATGCCTTCAGATCTCCGCCTAAATTCGAGATTTCGCCCAGTCTCCGCAGAATGGCAAACTGGACGGACGGCAGATACGTTTTTGAATCCTTCACTTCCTGGAGAGCGGCTTCGTATTCACGCCTGGCAGCTGGAAACTCGCTATGGTTGAAGTTTGATTCAGCCTGTTTGAGCGTCTCTACCCACGGTTGCGTAGCGGCGGTTACCGGCAAGGCAAGGAGCGCGGTGTAACCGATAAGCAGGAGTGAAGCCAGTTTGATCGTACCCATGTCGCCGTGTTCGCCTTAATAACGATCGATCTTGTAACCCACACCATATACGGTGCTAATCACAGGCGGCTCGTCAGGCAGATCGAGCTTGCCTCTAACTCGTTTTACGCAGGTGCGGACAGCTTCGTTGGTGGCATCGTCGACCGATTGCCAGACGTGCGCCAACAACTCTTCCGATGTAAAAACTCTGCCCGTGTGTTTCGCCATGAACTCGAGTAGCGCGAACTCTTTAGGAGTCATCGTTACTTCGACACCCTTTTTGAAGACTTTGTGGTTGTCCAGATCGATCTTCAGATAGCGCAGCGAGATCTCCCCTTGCAAGAGCGAAGTCGGACGCCGCAAGAGCGCTCTCAATCTAATAAGCAGTTCGCGCAACTGGAATGGTTTGGTCAGATAGTCGTCGGCACCGCTGGCAAAACCAATCTCTTTCTCTTCCAGCGCCGTTTTTCCGGTCAAAAAGAGGATCGGAGTCTTACCTCCGCTCTTGCGAAATTCGCTACAGAGAGTAGGACCACTTACTCCAGGAAGCTCCCAGTCGAGCACGATAAGGTCGTACCGGGAATACTTCAGCAATTCCAACGCGTCGGTTGCGGAGGCGGACGTTTCTACATCAAACTGTTCGGTTGAAAGGAAGTCTGCCACCATCGAGGCGGTCTCTTTGTTGTCCTCTACCAGGAGTACTTTAGCCATCTTTCACTCTTTGCCCTTCGACTTGAAATACTATACCCAGGTGGGCGCTTAACTCCAAGATTAGGGAACCGCCGTGAAACGTGGTCTGAATCTCAGTTTGAAGAATAAAGGTTTGATTCTAGTGGCGGTGCCGCTATGTTTTGAACTGATCTTTATCGCATCGCTTTTTCTTTTGATGAAACATGCGGAGCGAATAGAGATTCGTGCCAAACGTGCAGAAGAGATTATCAAGATTACGACGGTGCTGTCGAAAGATTTGATGCTGTCGCCGGGCGTTTTGATCTCGTCGGTGAGCAAAACGGCATTGCCGGCCTATGATGCCGCTCTCTTTCCAGTTGATTTCGCCAATCTGGATGACAAAGCGATGTTTGATCAACTCAGTGAAGACATCAAGCGGCAATCGGATAATCTCGCCAAACTGCTATTGGAAGAGCAGGTCAATGCCTACCATGTTCCTGAATTGAAACGCTCGATTGCCCAGCTTCTCACCGTGATGGAAGAGGCTCGAATTATGTTCAGCGATCCAGAGACTACGTCAGTTTTGAAAAATCTGAATATTGCTAACGCCAAAAGTATTTTCCGCCGCGTAAAGAGCGCTAACGAATCGATCAACGCTCAACTCGGCAGAATCGTCCCACTCGAGTTGCGTACAACCGGAGAGCTTTCCAGAGAGATCAACTCGATTGTGGAATTGTCCGGAAAATGGCTCATCATTGGCGGACTGCTGAATGTCGCTATTACGATCTGGATGGCAATCTACTTTTCTTCGAGTATCGTCTCACGCATCAGCATCCTGATTAACAACAGTCGAAGATTGGCCAATCAGCAAGAGTTGATTCCCAGAATCGAGGGCGATGACGAGCTTGGTGAGCTCGATTCCGCATTCCACCAGATGGCCGAGCAATTGACCACTTTGCAGAAAAAGGAGCGTGCTCTGATTGAATACATGCCTGTCGGTCTTGTTGCTGTATCCGGCATCGGTATCATTGAATCGGTCAATCCTCGTATGAGCGAGATGTTTCAGTTGACCGGGAGCGCTGTTGGGAAATCGCTGAAGAGTTTTGTTTCCGATTCCGACTACTTGAGCGATGAGTCTTTTATGCTGTCGCTTATGCAAAACACATTTGGCAGGTCCACTGTGGTCGATGCAGTTCGCGAAAACGGCACGACATTCAAAGCGGAGATCTCCCTCAGTCTCTACGATCAAGATGCGGTGCGTAAGGCGCTGGTGAACTTTGTTGATGTGACGGAAAGATTCGAGATGGAGCGACTCAAACGTGAGTTCACGTCGATCGTCAGTCATGAGATAAGGACACCGCTCACATCCATGCAGCTGTTCGTCGAGCTACTGACTATGGGGCGAATTGGGGAGCTGACGGAAAGTGGGAAGAAGACGGCTGAATCGGTTCAGTTCGCCTTGCAGCGATTGATGAGATTGATCAATGACCTATTGCGTTTCGAGAAGATGGCTGCCGGAAAGCTGGAACTTGAAAGAGAAAATGTTGTTTTGGCCGATGCTGTCAACGAAGCGATTGATTCCGTCAATGGTCTGGCAAATCAAAAAGGGATTCAGATCGAGAAGAGCGGTAGGGACAGCTTTACGGTTGAAGTGGATAAAGATCGTATCGTGCAAGTTCTGATCAACTTTCTTTCAAATGCAATCAAGTATTCGCCTACTGACAGCCGGATCGAAGTTGCCGTGTCTGAAATTGACCAGTTCGTCGAGGTTAGAGTTATCGATTTTGGCGAGGGTATTCCTGCTGATGCATTAGAGAGGATTTTCTTGCCGTTCGAACAGGCTCGGGCCTCCGATGAAAAGATCAAACAGGGCTCTGGACTCGGGCTATCCATCTGTAAAGCGATTATCGAGCAGCACGGAGGCACTATCGGGTGTGAAAGCGAAGAAGGCTCCGGTAGTCAGTTTTGGTTCCACATACCGCTGTGACCTGCTCAGGAAGTTTTCTTGATTTGAGTCAGCGAAATTGCAAGCCGGCTGCGCTCTGGTCTGGTCAACGGGGGCGGCCCGACTTCAAGAAGCAGATTGGCCTGGTCTCTATAGGCTCCTTCTGTCTCTGACTTCGATTGACGATCTGGTCGTACATTGTTGTCTACTTTGTGTTTGAAAATCCAGAATAAAAGATTCGCTATAAGTCTGGTAAATACCATACAGCCCTCCGCCGTGCGTTCTGTTGCAATAATATTTGCCTGGTTGTGGCAAACTTGGGTCGAAGCCTGACTCCCATAGTCTCTTAGGTTCGACGCCAGGTCTTGGTGGAAAATGTACGTAATCGGTCCAACAACCCGCCTTTTACCAGGTAGTGGTACAATCCTCTACTTTGGACCCCAATTCATCCGGGAGCGATAATCATGCGCCTAGAGCGAAAACTTCTATCGAATTTGTTGTGCTTCACAGTTGCACTCTGCGCCTGGAATGCGACGCCGGTCTTCGCGCAAGGCGGCGCTCCGACAGTGTCGACAGTAACATTGCAAGTCGTGCCGGGACCGACCGGGGGAGAAAACGTAATTACGCCTCGAGGTATGTCCGTTCCTCTGCCAGGCGCAGGGGTAAACAGCAACACGGTTCAGATATTCATCGGCTCTCAAGGCGGATACTGGTATGTCGATCGCAACGGTCAGAATGTAGACCTGACCGGCGCCGTCCAACAGTTCAAAGCGATGAGCGGACAGGGCGCTTCAGCCCAGGTTCCTCAATACGCTGCGGCGCCAGCGCCTGTGCAGATTGTAAATCAACAGGCTCCATCCTCCGGATCAGGAGGTGGTTCCGGAATGGCCACCGCTGCTGCTGCCGGCCTCGGCGCTATGGCAGGCTCGGCTATAAGCGGCGCCTATTACAACAATGGATATTACAACAACGTGCCGTACGGTACTCCGATGTACTATCCCCACGGTGGCAACCCATATTACGTCAATGCCAGCGGCAACACCGTGAATGTGGCACATACCTATCCAACCACTTCGACAACGACCAATCAAGCCACCGTAAATAGTGGCAATACCAACAACATTCATGCCAACAATATCCAGCAGCAACAAGAGTGGTATCAACGGCAACAGCAAAATAATCCGCAGCAGTTCGCGAAATGGCAACAGGGGTCTGGGTCCGAGAATCCGTTTGTGGCGCAGCAAGCCAACTTTGCCGGAGGCAATAATGCCGAGGGTGGCAGAGGCGGGCGATTCGGCCGGCGCGAACAAGGTGGTGAAGCGGCCGGAGAAGGTGGCGGACAGGGCGGACAGGGCGGTCGTTTTGGCGGTCGATTCAACCGTGGCGGCGGCGAGCAACAACAACCAGGCGCGCTCC
This sequence comes from uncultured Candidatus Obscuribacterales bacterium, assembly GCA_964541355.1. Classification (GTDB taxonomy): domain Bacteria; phylum Cyanobacteriota; class Vampirovibrionia; order Obscuribacterales; family Obscuribacteraceae; genus JADYXR01. The sequence continues at coordinate 22 of CAZISK010000412.1, read as the reverse complement.
AGCAGGGCAATGAAGGCGGGGG
>CAZISK010000411.1:0-7253 GCA_964541355.1 uncultured Candidatus Obscuribacterales bacterium | reverse complement strand
AAACCCCTTACTAAATTGTCGCGCGGGCAGACCATTACAGTTGTGTTCGACCGGTCGACTCCCTCCGCGGAAGGACCTTCACTAAGCAATAGCAAGCTATTCTTTCGGTTTAAAACCAGGCCGAACTTCGCTATAACCACATCCAACAAGAACCCGATTGAGAATCACCCGGGCGAGTTCATGGAAGTTAGTTGCAACGGCGAAATTGACCAGGACAGCTTTAAATCGGAAATGGTGAAGTTGGTACCACCAATTAAGCACTACTCTGCACAAGCATCAGGCTGCTCCATTTACATAACCGGACTCACGACTGCTGGTACTACATACAGTGTCACCATCTCTGACCGAATCAAGGACAAACTGGGTCAGAAGTTGAAAGCACCTGTATCCTTCAAGTTCAAAATGACTCCGTACGAAGGAAATCTTTTCATGGCATCCGATCCGTTCATCACATCCGCTTCCTCTATGCCAAAAGATTTCTATATGTTCACAGTCAATTATCCTGTGCTCGAGACAAGAGTCTATGCAATGAAACCGGAAGAGTTCGAAGCCTTTTGCAAATCGAAAGCTTCCGATTGGTTGAAGGCGATTAAGCGCAAGCCAGTGTCAATTCAGACCCGGCGATTGAATCAGCGACTCGATCGCCTTTGCGAAACCAGGATGAACCTCTCGGAATTCTTCCCCTCCGGCTATGGACACGTTGTTGTGACGGCGCAACCGATAACGTCGGATGGCGCGACGGATCCGAAGAATCTCCGTGCTGTTTGGATTCAGTCCACCGACATTGCTTTAAACACCTGGCACGATGGGCAAACTATGCGAGTTTTCGCCTCTCGATTGGCAAACGGTCAGCCGCTCGAATCTGTGCAAATTACGCTCGGAAAAACGCAAGTGTCGACCTCCGGGGATGGCTTCGCGACCTTGCCGCTCCCGGAAAAGAGCTCTGCGAGCGGTCTGATAGTCGCAAGACATAATTCAGACAGCTCAATCCTGCGCTCCGGTAATTTCGGCTATGTATCCGACCAATCCGGTGCCTGGCAGCAACAGCCGACAGCATCCAACGCTCGATGGTACTTTTTCACCGATCGCGGAGTGTACAAACCTGGTTCTGAAGTTAACTTCAAGGGGTGGTTGAGGCAATTACCAAAGGCTCCTGGTAAAGAGCTATCGGCAATCTCATCCGGCCAGGTTGTTATCGACGTGCAAGATCGAGAAAACAAAAGTATCTTTCACGGCACCCTACCGCTCAATGAATTCGGCGGATTTCACGGCAAGTTCACTATACCGGAGAAGACGTTAGTGGGCACTGTTCAAATCAGCATGAAATCCAGCACCAACTCCAACGATGCCGATTGGGACAGCATTCTGGTTGCCGATTACCGGACACCGGAGTTCTTGCTCACGGTCAAGCCTAAGGCACTGCCCCTGGTGGCAGGCAGTGATATGATATTTGACTGCAACGCCTCTTATTACTCCGGTGGTCCACTTGCTCGAAGTCAGATCAATTGGAGCGCGGAAGGTACATCGATATCGTATACGCCACCGGGATGGAGCGAATTTATTTTTGGTGGCGCTGACACGTATCAAGATTTTAACAGGACATTTTCCTCCACAACTAACGCCTCGGGCGAACATTCACTTGCTCTCAATGTGCCACCCACTGAACTCAGTCAGCCGGTTTCCGTAACGGTCCACGCAGAGGTGCAGGACCTCAACCATGAGACTCATTCCACCAGCACAACTCAAATTGTTCATCCGTCGGCTCTTTATGCTGGATTAAAGGCGAATAACGTCATTACGCAGTTCAAACAGGTTCCATGGTCACTGATCGTATGTGATATAGATGGAAAGCCGGTGAACCACACAAAGGTGAAGCTGAGGCTGAAACGCGAGGTGACGGTAAGGGACACTGCTACATGGAAGGTAGTGAAAACGTTCGAACGAGTATCGACAACAAAACCGACCAGCGAAAATCTTACGCTCAGTCAGAGCGGGAATTATTGCCTCGAGGCCTGCGTCACAGACGGAAAGGGACGGAAAAATAGTTCTTCCGTCAACTTTTTTGCATATTCATGCGATCTTCCATTGAGCGCCAGTGAAGAAATTGACGTGACACTCGACAAGCAATCGCCCTACCAGCCAGGTGAAACAGCCAGACTGCTCGTCAGATCAAAGATAGCGCAAGCGCAAGGACTACTCGTGACCGAGCACAATGGCATATCGTCAACACGCCGCTTTGCTTTGAAGAACGGCAGTCAAATCCTGGACATTCCAATAAAGGACTGGCAAGCACCGCAGATCAAAGTTTTCATAACCTTGCTATCTACATCCGATCCGGACAAAGTCATGTCGACCGTCGCCAGCGCCGAAGCCAGTATCAATGTCTCGTTTGCAAAACGAACCTTGCGCGTTCGTTGCATCCCTAATAGCACCAAAGCTCTGCCAGGCGCGGATGCCGACATTTTGTTGCATGTCGAGGACGCCAATCAGAAGGCAAAGGCTCATTGCGAAGTAGCGGTTGCAGTCGTTGATGAGGCTGTGCTCAATCTGACGGAATACAAGCTTCCAGGTTTTGACGGAGTCTGGAGCCAACATGATGTGAGGATCACGGCAGAAGGAATGCAGAACTCCATCATGCGATTTGCATCGAAAGTTTTCCGAGAGCAGCTCAGATACCAGTTTCCCGGTTTGATTCTTGAAGAGATGGAAAGGACTGCCCAAGGCAAGTTCCACGAAATCTCTGTTCCCCTATGCGATCCATGCGCCTCCAGGTCTGGAGGAGGCGGCGGCAATGGTGGCGGTGCGTCCATAGAGTTCGTAGAAAGAACAAATTTCAACCCACTTGCAGTATTTGTTGGTTCGGCTGTGTCCGACCGAGACGGAAATGTACGTGTGCGCTATAAGTTTCCAGACAACTTGACGCGATATCGCATAATGGCTGTCGCCACTGATGGTGGCAAGCAATTCGGCCAGGCCGAGGCGCTGGTTACAGTCTCGTTGCCACTATCAGTAAAGCCTTCTCCACCTAGATTTCTGAATCTCAAAGACCAGTTTCAGCTGCCGGTTACCGTACGAAACACAGGCAACCAAGCGCTCGAAATCATGCTTGCAGTTCGCGGTAATTCCAGAGAGCTCAAGAACGGTGCAGGAAGGCTTGTTCGTTTACCCGGCAATGATCGCATCCAGGTGCTGTTTCCGACTTCCGCAGAGGCCCTGGGCAAAATGAATTTTCAGGCCGCTGTCGCTTCGGGAAGTCATACTGACGCGATCGATTTCTCCGTGCCGGTGCTTGCTCCGGCTACGACTGAGGCCATGACCACAGGCGGTCGCATCGATAACGCCGAGGCGGTGCAGATTGCATTGGCGCCCCCTAAAGACGCACTTCAAGATTACGGTGGTCTGGACGTCACAACGGGTGCCACTATCGGAAGTGAGGGCATTGGTGCGATTAAATATCTGGAGAACTACCCATACCAGTGCTCAGAGCAGCTCGCCTCCAGGATCCTCTGTTTCGCCGTCTCGAAGAACATCAAAAGCAAGACCGCAAGCAGCAGTTCGAACGATAGAAGTTGGCAACGGACAATCGCACAAGATATCAATCTTCTGTGCGCACGGCAGTCTGAAAACGGTGCGTTCGGATTGTGGAATGCAAATGACGGATTCGATGTAAGCATGCCTTACGTCAGCATTTATGCCACTCACGCGCTCACTGTCGCCAAAACACGAGGGCTCGCCGTACCCGAAAGCGTTCTCACAAAGGCCGGCGCACATTTGCAAAAGCTCGAAGGAGAATTAGAAAAACCAAATCCGTCTCGAGACACACAGCTCTCTAACTCACGCGAAAACGCAGACCTGCTATCGTACTTACTTTTCGTGCGTCACAACGTGGGTGCGGATGTAAGCTTGCAAGCTAAGAAGCTGGCGATGAGCAAGATGGACAGTTTGTCAGCAGAGTCGCTATCCTGGCTATTAATCGCTATGTGCAAGAATCCAACCTGCAATGATACTGCCCACGAACTGCGGGGGTCACTTCTCAGCCGGATTAACGAAACCGCTACTTCAGCCAGTATAACGAATTCAGGGTATACCTCGTTCTCCCGTTATCCGATGTTCTTCTCGGAGAATCGCGACGAGGCTGTGTTGATTTATGCATTGCTCTCAGATGATCCGAAGAATCCACTAATTACGAAGTTAGTCACCGGACTGCTAGCCAACAGAGGAGCCCGCGAACACTGGCTCAACACGCAAGAGAATGCCTTTGCCCTCATCGCTTTAGACAGTTATCTGGAACATTTCGAAAAGTCCAGCCCTGATTTCACATCGAGAATCTGGATGGACAGAGGTTTGATCGCCGAAAATCGATACCTGGGGCGCGGGAGCAACGTTGATTCCTCCGTCGTGTCAATGCACCAGCTCCTGTCGAGCACAAGTGACCCGCAGCTGATTTTGCAAAAACAGGGACAGGGTCCTCTTTATTATCGAGCCACCCTGAAATACGCCCATTCGAAACCAAATTTGCCTGCTCAGTCGCAGGGTTTCAGCATCACAAGGAAATATTCCGGAAATAAGAAAGAGGTTTGGAAGGATAAAGACGGAGTGTGGCACGCAAAAGCTGGAGCGCTAGTGAAGGTTTCGATTACCCTGACTGCACCAGGCGAACGTCACCAGGTCATGCTAATAGATCCTCTACCCGCTGGTCTGGAAGCCATAAATCCAGAGCTGTCAGGTCAGGCACCGGTGCTCGTGGACGACGACTCCGACTCATCGCCCTGGTGGCAGCAGCTCTGGTATCAGCATCAAGCAATGCGCGATGCCCACGTAGAGGCTTTCGCATCGTTTTTATCAAGCGGACACTATGAATATACCTACTACGCGAGGGCGACAACGATCGGTCGATTTGCAGCACCCCCCGCGAAAGCGGAGGAAATGTACAGTCCCGATTGCTTCGGTCACACGAAATCCGATCGCTTAATCGTGGATTAGAAGACTGCATTATCTCTTGCAACGGCATAATCGACGTGACGGCATGAACAGTCGAGAATTCCGAGCTGAAGATGCGGCTTCCACTGTTGCTTATGACGGTCTCTTTGAGCCGTCCATATCCGACGGACTGCACCGGGTTGACATCGCCGAACTGTCTCTGCTTGATGCAAAAAAGTAGCGATCAACCCAACTGCAACCGCCCCAAAAGAGATGACCCCGCACAAATCCTCCAGGAAATTCCAGGAAGAGTACGAGGTCATCTAACTCCCCTAACTTCTGACCCGTGAGCAAAACACATAATCTTCGGACTGTGACTCAGGCTCTAATCCTGGATCACGCTTCATATGAGCGACCAATAGAGTGGCGATGCCAAAAGGGCCCTGGCCGGTTCTTGAGGCGGGTTTGTTCCCACTTGCCGCGCCTCGGAGCGCTGAGGAAGATTGGCGGTTTCCGCATACCTTCTCAGGTACGACAGCCGGTGGCTTAAGTCTCGGCACAGTAGTCATGCCGCCCTCTGCGCATAGTGAAACGACCGCACGGCCGTGGCAACTTCCGGAATGCGATCGTGAAATACCTCTTGTGCAGCGATAAAGGTCATTCGCTGAAAGTGAACTTTGTTGCGATACTCCCCTCTCACTCTGCGAGGAAATATCAATGAGTATCCAAGTTTCGCAACTGGATTGTCTGGAGAGGAGATCGCCTCGACTACCTCGAGCGCCCTTTGACCATCCGGCATTACAATAGCCGCGGCTCGGATGAGCTTGCCGACAAGCGGGAAGATCTGATTGACGACATTGCTTGCCTCCATCAACTCGACCCGTCCGGGAAGCATCGTAGCGATATCGAATGCGGTGACCGTGTCGTCATTAGACCCACGTGGTGATACCATCCAGTTCAAAGACAGCGACCAATCTTCCGGAGTCGAGAATGTGGCGATTGGCGTGCGATCGCTCGGATTAGTTCGGGAAAGCCTGCGCCATGTCTCAGGCAGGTCGATCGACCACCCGAACTCTGATTTGTATTTTGATTTCTTTTCCATAGTTTGTTCCGCCTGTAAAAGTTTGCCAACGTCAGCCATTATTTTTCCTGAACCCGACCGTTCTTGAGAATGTATTTCGTATCTTCGACAATCTTGCCGTCGACAATTTTGTGAACTTTGGTCGGATCGCCGGCACTAATCACCTGCGGTGGTGTCATAGGCCGCGCGCCGCGCCAACTTGTGTTGATCCCGGTCATGTTATTGAGGAATCGTTCAATCGGCACAGATCTGGCTGACGTAGAATGGTCGTTTTCCAGACCCCATTGATTCATGAAGTTGACATAGGTTGCACCGCCGTCATCAAACACATTGGTGAGAGTGACCACATGGTTGGTATACAACTCATCAAAGCTGAAGTTGATTCCTTCCCAGCTGAACGGTGATTTATTAGCGTTGACCGCTACTATCATAGATTCCTTGCCATTGGCCGCGAATGCCGTACCGAGATCCTCCAGGGCCGTGATTTGCACGACGCCACGATTGACACCGGTGAGCTTGGTCAAGACGTTTGCTATGTCACCGATCTGCATTCCGGAGAATTCTTTGGGCTCAGCTTCAGGATCGTTGGGGACAAACTTACCGATACCATCTTCGGTAGCAATCCATTTATAGTCCGGTTGAGCGCTTATCTGAATAGACATGTTATCGAAAATTCGCGCTGCCAGATTTCTGCCGGTGGCATCTGCCATCTTCAAGTTGGCCGGATCGACCTCCACGAAGCTGTCCGGCTTTTCCGGATTGCTTCCGTAAGTCCCATCAATCGATTTTGAGTAGACCGGAACTTTGCCGTCATTCATCGCATTGAAGAAACGCATGACATACTGATCTGGAATGTTCATAGCCAACTCGCGACGCACCACTTCCGTGTTGCAAGTCGGCGATCTGGACTGATCCATTTCCTCCGGATGCGTGACGTCCCGCATGATATTGAAACGCAGGGCCTTGAGTTCGTCTTCAGACAGGTTCTTCGCCGTATCCAGAGTCCTTAGCGCCGCGTAGAATTTGCTCAGAGTAGCTGCGCCATCAGGTTTGGTTGCATACTTTCTGTGCAGTTCGACGAAATCGCGCATGTCGATATCTTGGTCTTTGCCGTTGTCCGCAAGGTATTTCAGGTAGTCGCTCTCCGCTTCGGAGAGCGGCTCCCTGATTGCATTGTCCTCATCTTTTTGCCCCCACCTATCGATGGTGGAATCGGCATTGAGACGAGCGCCCGTTCCGTCCGGATTATGAA
>CAZISK010000410.1:0-7254 GCA_964541355.1 uncultured Candidatus Obscuribacterales bacterium | reverse complement strand
AGTCGCTATGGTCTGACCGCAAACGATTTTATGAACTGTGTCGAGACCGCGTTTCAAGGCAAAGTTGCATCAAAGGTAGTTGAGGGACAGCGGCTATTCGACTTGAAGATCTGGGTCGAGTCGCCATTCCGCCACAATATCGATTTGATTAGCGACATGTTGGTGGATACGCCATCGGGAGTTCGGGTACCGATCGATGACATTGCCAAGGTAGAGATCTCAGAAGGCCCGAGCGTAATAATTCGAGAGAATGTCGCTCGTCGCATCGTCGTACAAGCTAACGCCGCCAATCGCGATGTAATCGGACTTGTCAACGAAGCAAAAAAACGCATAACTGAAAACGTGGTTTTGCCGAAAGGCTATTACATAGATTACGCCGGCGAATACGAAGCCCACGCGGAAGCCAGTCGCAACCTGCTCTTCACATCACTAATCACGCTGGCCGCGATCATATTTTTACTACGGCAGAGTCTTAAGAGTTGGAAGCTCACACTCCTTGTGGTTAGCAATCTTCCGATGTCATTCATCGGAGGACTGGTGGCGGTCGCATTGACCGGCAATACATTAACACTCGGCTCACTGATAGGTTTCATAAGCCTCTTCGGCATCTCGACTCGCAACACCATCCTTATGGTTTCATACATTAACAACCTGCAGCAGGAAGGCATTTCATTCGATGATATGGTCTTAAAGGGTGCGCTTGACAGAGTATCACCGGTTCTCATGACTGCTTTGACTGCAGCCTTTGGCATGCTTCCGCTCGCCATCATGGGTGGTGCAGGACGAGAGCTCGAACAACCTCTGGCAATCGTAATCGTCGGCGGAATGTTCAGCAGCACCTTCCTTACGCTACTTGTGATACCTGCACTTTACTTTGTATTTATGCGACCTAAGGTCAAACCAGCGCCATCAGAACCGGCGACCTCAGGACGTCGCAGCAGTCTCGACTAGTGACATCGAAACTTCAGCATGCGATCTGCACCTTACGTCGTAGTCGTGCGCCCTAAGTCAAAGCAACGCTATCAGAACCGGCGACCTCAGGAGGTCCGCAGCAGCTGCAATTAGTTGCACAGAGAAGGCAGCATGCCATCCGCGCTCGCACACATCTCTGGCGAAGACTAGGACGACAAGACTTTCTCAGTTTAGCAGAAATTTGTCGACGAACTCGACTGTCGTATAGAAGAGATAGTCTCGATTTTTCTTCTTGCGGAAGCCGTGTCCCTCATCATCCGCCATCAAGAACCAGACAGGTGTGCCGGTTTTCACCAGAGCCTGGACCATCTGCTCCGCCTCGCTTGCTGGAACTCTGGGATCGTTCTTTCCTTGCACTATATAAAGAGGCTTCTTGATGTTGCCGGCCTTGTTGAGCGGCGCAGTCTTCTCCAAGAACTTTCTCATGTCCGGATCGCGCTCATCTCCGTACTCGACGCGACGAAGGTCTCTTCGGTAAGCCTCCGTGTGTTCGAGGAACGTCACTATGTTGGAGAAACCGACATTGTCCAGCGCGCAACGAATTTTGTCACTATAGTTGGTGGCAGTCGCCAACGTCATATGCCCTCCATAACTGCCTCCAAGGACCATGATTCTGTCGCCGTCCAGCTCCTTCTGCTGTTTAATCCAATCTAGAAGAGCCTCGATATCTTTGTACGAATCCTCTCTCTTCAACCCATTGTCCAGCAGACTATAGGTCTTGCCGTAACCGGTCGAACCTCTAATGTTCGGACAGATCATCGCGATGCCCAATTCGTTCATCCAGTAGTTCTGCCGATCGAGGAACCACGGGCGCCACTGCGATTCCGGTCCCCCATGGATATTGATCATTACAGGTCGTTTTCCGGAAAACCGCTTTGGAGGCAGGTACATAAATGCAGAGATCTGTTTTCCGTCAAACGATTTCCAGCGAATCAGTTTCGGCTCTGCAAACTCCTCGGTATTGAGAAAGCCTGTCTCGCTGAATGTCCACCGATCAAATTTTCCGGTGGTTACGTCAAGGGAATAAACATCGGAAGGCGACTTCGAGGTCTCGAGATTGAAGCCCAAGTCGCGGTTGTTCTTGTGCCATCGCAACCCGCTTAGTTGACCTGATGGTAGCTTCGGTACCGGAAGCTCGTTACCCGTCTTCGTTGATATCAGGTGGAGAACTCCATAGCCTTCTTCGTTGACTGAGAGCGCCAGGTTCTGACCATCATCGGAAAGCGCAAATTCATCTACATCCCACGAGATTTTCTCAGTGAGATAAGTGTGCTTTTTGGTAGCCAAATCTATGTACGCCAGTCGTAAAAACTCGGAGTCCTTGTCAGTGGCGACATAGACACCTTTTCCATCTTTACTGAAGTGCGCGCTGTTGTATGCAATCTTCTCTTTGTTGTGTCGATCGGTCAACGCGGTTTTCGAACCTGTCTTAGCATCGATAATCCAGACATATCCCTCGTTGACGGAAATCGATTCAAGCACGAGAATCTTGCTGTCATCTGGAGACCAGTCTTGAGGATCCCAACCGCCACCCTCGAGTTGTGCCACCATTCGATCGGAAGACTTGTCGCCTGGATCCATAACCCAGAGATCAACATCGGCGCCATTCCTGCGCGTAGATCCGTAGGCATACTTCGTGCCGCTCTTGGACCAAATCCCGCTCGTGTTGCGCGATTTTCCATCGGTCAGCAAGGTGACGTTTTTCGTACCCATATCGTACGAATACTTCTGAAAAAACTCATTTCCACCAAGGTCTTTGTCGAAAACAAAGTAGCGGCCATCGGTCGGCTGAAATGATCCGCTCGAGGCAGTGTCCTTGTAAAACGTCAATTGCCTGCGTGCACCACCAGGTTGTTGCAAGTAATGCACTTGCACAGTATCGGCAAAGCGCGTTTCAATCAGCATCTCGCGCTTCGTCGGATGCCAGCTCCCCATATGCGCATTGCGAAACTCGGTATACTTTTCAACTTTCTCGATCAAATTCATCGGTGGACTCGGTACATTCTTCACGACAAGATTGTCGGCAGGCGGCATAACAGCTTGCGATGTGGCGACCAGCGTTGCCAAGCCAATAATAATTTTGTACATCTTATGACCTGAGTGGAGACGTGGTCAGAAATATTAGCATCCAACCGCGACTGCTACTTCGTAGTCACACCCCGAATGATGACTTTCACCCAATCTTCGACTTTATCGACCAATGGACGCTCTTCCTCGAGAATTATCCAGGTTACTTGAGCATGGTGCGAAAGCCCGGCAATCATAATGCCGAGCTCCCTTGCGTCCCAGCTCTTTTCTATCTCGCCATTAGCCTGTGCGGCCATCACTATCTTGGTGATGATGTTTGGTAGCGTAATCTGGTCATCCTTATATTGCGAATCGAATTGCTCCCTCATCTGGCTAAACATAGCCAGAAAGAAGTGCCGGGACAGCTCTCGATAAACTTCCGTGTCCCGCGCCGTAGTTCGCAATGTGGTCATCAAAACCTCAAGCGGTGGGGTGCCAGACTTGAGCTGTTCATCGACCGTTTCATTCAACCGTTTCAGATAGCCAATTGAGAGACCCAAAAGGACCTCGTCTTTCGACTTAAAGTGGTAGTAAAACGTACCCTTAGCCACATCGGCAGCGGCGGAGATGTCGTCTACCGAGGTGCTTTCATAACCTTTTTTCATAAACAGGATGCCGGCTGCCGCCAAAATGTCCTGCCTGGTTGCTTCTCGCTTTTCTTCCCTTCGTCCCACGTGCCCCTCGTTTCTTGACAAAACCGACCAAAGTATGATTTTATACTAGTATACAAAATTAGACTCGAGTCGGTTTTAAATTAAATAACACGAAGCCAATTTTGTCCGTCGAACTACGCTCAATAGCCGGAAACTTAGTAAAGGTGGTTCATAAATGAAACCCGTGAGATCCAGCTCCTACCTGAACGATAGGCGCCCTACAGTGATCGCCGCTCAATTAACCGGAATGAGCCAGCCAATCCTTTATATGATTATCAGCACTACCTTGTTGATGATGTTGATCGCAATGTTCGCTGTTGGCTTCGGCTCACCGTCCATGCAACCCAACACAGGTGTTGGACCCAACCACGTCTCTCACGTTGGACCTCAGATTGCGCAGCACCTTGTAAAAATTTAGAAGCTTTCGCGCTTATTTTCCGCCCATTCGAAGGTAGAAATTCACGTCATAGTAATTTCGAGGACCGGTGCTGGCTCCCACCCCGAATTCGGTGTATGGCCCAACCTGACCGCTCAGCCCTAACTGAGTATTATGCCTGCGAAAATCGTGCCCAAAGTTGAACTGCATCGGCGAAGTTGTTGATTGGCGTTCGACAGCCAGAGTCAGCTCATTAGCAGCCGGAGTGCGTGAATAGCGCAGACCAAGCCCGTCTCGAACATGTGAAAACTGAATGTTCGGAGCGGCTCCATCCCTGCTGTTCACATTGAGCATAGTGCTTCGGTCCGCCGTCTGCGCGGCAAGCTCATAGGTCGGACGCCGGAATGGATTGTCCCATCCCGTCGCAGGTTGAAAGTTTAGCCTCGCGTTCAAACTCGGATCTCTGTACTCCATGCGAGTGCCCAGCGTATAAAGATTGGTACGTACTGAGAGTTCGCTGCGTCTATCATCGTCAGTCACCGTCATGGTATTGAGCTGCCCCGCCTCTGATAATAGCGGTTGCGCATTACGACGAAGATTGAAATCACCACTAAGGAACTGATCGAGCATCATGTTGGTCGCGCGCTCGATGCCTGCGGAGTTGTTTTCTGTCGGTTGAGCGTTAGTTGTCTCAGTCTGCCTTAGGTCGCCCATGTGTTTTTGATATTGAAACTAGTAATGTCGCTATTGTGCAGATCGTCCCTTGGCAAGTCAATGTGTAAACTGTCAGTCCTTCACCGGCTCGCGTGTCCGCTCATCCTCACCAGACAAAGGCTCCGAGGAACAATAGTTGCGATCTTGGAATTGAATACGTACTCGCTTTCGAGAATTCGTGAAGGCTTTCTCTCTGAACAACCTGTCAAACTTGTAAACCAGGCGCTCTACAAGCGGTTCGACGGAATGCCGCCATCCTCAGCCCTGGGAAAAGCTGCCATTAATGGTGGCGATTGGCACGATGATATCTCGGACGCCGACTGGAAACTGTCGATGCAGGATTCACCGAATCTAGAGTATTGGACTCGCAATGATGATCGAGGCGTGTATACGCTAGTCCATAACAAGCTAAGTAATCGCTGGTTTTTCTACACAAGACAGGAACACAGCCTGTTCAAACCGCACGAAAAATTTCCTGGCTGTGAATGAGCCGGCTTACCATTTGGTTACCAGGCAGATGTTGATGGCGAGCGGCGGTATCGAGATGGTTATCAGTTAGATTCTGAGTCTGTTTTGAATAGTTCCGCACCAATAAATGCGCAGACCTTTCAAGCTTGCCTCCTGAAGAATTCTGTTTGCGTCTACTCTTTTCAAGCAGACCATCTTTTAAGCGGGCGACGAGTCTCGAACTCGCGACCTACAGCTTGGGAAGCTGTCGCTCTACCGACTGAGCTACACCCGCATGTATCTAATTCTATCACTTGAGCGCTATGTGAAAACTTTTCGCTATGACAATTGTGTGCAAATCGTTCTAGATTAGATTCTATTGGGTGCGTTTTTTTTGACGAAAATACACTTTGGCTTACGTAGACATCGCACGAGTTTACGATTTTGGCACTATCAGTAGTGGCATCCTTCGATGGGTGAGGAGAACCTGGACGGAGACCTCCGGGTCAGGCAATCTAGGCGACATTGCCGCCCGATTTAATCCGGCTTAGCCATGTCTCGACATTCTCAAAATTCTTGCCATAATCGAACACCGCTGTTGGTGACTTCGGTTTGCTCGAACATCTGACAATCCAGTTGTTCTCTGCAATCGGGTTCATCTCGACTTCGATATCTTCGCCTGGAGAGCGCCAGCTCGTACCTGTCAGGGCGCGCGTCACCATCTGTTCAGAGTCGTCGGAAACAGACTTGACGTGAGGTATCTTTAGCAATGCCTCTCGGCACGCGGCAAGCACCTCTTTGGCAGAGCCTTGCATTTTGATTTCGCGAACCTGCTCGAGTTCGAAAATACCTTTATAGACTCCCTTGGCAAGGAACATGCGCGCGAAAAGATCGAGGGGCAACAAGACTGCCACCAGTAAGACGCCGAAGATCAGGCCAATTGTCAGTCCGGCTTTCCATGCGTAGTTGAACGCCTGTGGATCGTTGCTCGTAGTCACTATGACAATCATGACAAAGAGCGCGACTCCACCGCCGAAGCCAAGCGTACTTACGGAAAGAGCTCTGCAAATTCGAGATAAATACCGTCCCATCGATTGCGTCTCTCAGTTCGGACCGTCAAGGGATGTGATTATCCAACAGGTTCGCTCTCGGACTCTTGGGTATCGGTGTCGGAGCGTACATACCATCGAACAAATCGATAAAGCATGTACAACGGCGGAAGGGAAACCAACAGGCAAATGATCTTATCCAAACAGCGCATCATTTTCACGATTCATCAACCTCATCCAGAACACACGATTCATCTTCATCAGGAACGAGTATCACACCCTCGGCTTTAATATCTTCGACGTCAACAGACTCAACCTCCAGCTCATCAATTTGAACATCAGCGCGAAGCCTGTCGTCATCACCCTCTTCGCCCTTCTCCTCTTCTTCGGAATCAGGTTCGAAGTCTCTAACTTTGTCGTCGAAGTCCTCAACACCACTCAAGAGCAGGTCGCCGCCTTCATCATCAACCAGACCGGCACCGGCAAAATCGGCGGCGATACCAGCAAGCTTTGCCTGCTGCTTCTCCAGCCTGGCCTGATCCTTTTCAGCCTGAGACCGCTTGGGGAAAAGGCGCTTGCGACAAGTCACACAAAAACAATAGCTTCCTTCACTTAAGTGCCCGAAGTCGCCAACTTTGAAGCCTACCGGAAGATAAGCTTTGGTCGCGACAAGTCTGCGATCCAGACCCTTCAGCCTGCGCTGATAGATTCGGACGTATTCATGCCTGCAAGGTTTGCCTTCAGCGGTCATGGAATCTAGTAAACCTTATGCTCAAACAAATGCCAAACGAATGCTCAAACGAATGCTCAGACGGGGTGCTGATATCTGGATAGTCTAACATTTATTCCCTCACCGTTTCGCCACTGGAAACTCCTTGAGAAATTTGCCTTTCCAGAGGATTACCACCGCCAATTGGTGATCGTACTTCACCGTCTGCGGACACGAGAAATAGAGCCAGCGCTCTCCATCCGGTTC
>CAZISK010000409.1:0-7259 GCA_964541355.1 uncultured Candidatus Obscuribacterales bacterium | reverse complement strand
GCCTCGTTTTGCGCTCCTAGGTTGTGATGGTGAAGCCGACGAGGCACCACGACCACCACGACTATCACCGCCACCACCACCACCACCACCAAACAGAATGGAGAACATGGCAAAGACGGAAGACTTTTGCTGAGGCAGCTGGTTTTGAATCATCTTAGCGAGAGCTTCCGGATTTGGCGGGGTAAGCTCTTCGAGCAGGGGCATCTCTTCGGCACCCTGAATCATTTGATCTAACTGGTGCTCAAATTTGGCACACGATTCACAAGCATCAATGTGATCGTCGACTTGAACGACATCGTCGCTATCGAGTTCTTCATCGAATCGATGCTGGATAAGGTTTCGGTACTGTTGGCAACTCATTCTACAATTCCTGCAAATTTTATGGGGGCAGTCTTATCCTCGACCCAGGCACTTTACGATTTGAACCCTTGCTCTGAAGAGTGACGCTTTGGTCATTTCGACAGATTGGTTCAGGACAGTGGAAATTTGCTCGTAGTTGAGGTCCAAGTGATGCCGCAAGTAAAAGACCTTCTGCTGGTCTTCCGGCAAGGAGCCGAGACATCTTCTAATACGCTGGACACCTAATAGGACCGTGGTCTCCCAGTCCATGTTGGCGGAGCCATCGGCCATAGGATCAATTTCTTGTTCAGCCGGAGGATCTGAATGACTTTCATGGTATTCATAGCAGGCTTCAACAACAAATTGAGACAACCAATCCCAGATTGTCATGTCGCTTTCTTTCTTGGGCAATCCCTGTTTCAGGGTGGCGAAAGCGTTCCGAAAAGTTGCGATTGTTATCTCTTGGGCATCCTGTGGGCTACCTGTCGCTAATAGCGCAATAGCATAGACACGCTCTTGGTTTTCCCAAACGAATTGGTTCCGCTTTTCATTGCCTCCTTTCTTAATGTCAGTCAAGACTGAGGAAGCGGACATGTTGAAACTGGTTCGAGAAGGTATGAGACTCATCTTGCTGTCGCTGTTAGTTTCCTTATAATCCTTTGCCCTTAGGCCCAATCAAAAAAACACGCCCCAAAAGGGCATACTTGAGAAATAATCGCGTTGTGCTTTCAGTTGGTCTGGAGCCCTGCTATCATCCGTCTCGACAACCTGCTTTCCCCCATCGAAAGCAAGAAGTCAGCCGCCTACACGCCTAATCTCAGTTTACATTATTATCAGCTGACAGTGGGTCAGCTTGTGTCGGATAACTGTTTTGCTTCTCCTTTCGTTGAGCTAGTGCCGATCTCAAGTCGTAACATAGATGTACCACGATTGATTGCATCAATATACTTGTGGCAGGAAATAAAATGAACCGGCAGTCTCTGAGAAAGTTGCATATCAAATGCGTGAGCGAAGAAGCTTTCGGGCTCTACTCCGTTGTTGCAAATCCTCGCTCTGTTACACCATATGACGTCAAGGCTGCGTCTCAGAATATTGCTCTTGCCTACGAAGGCAAGAAACCTGGTGTGGACATCATTGCTCTAGTCAATTTTGTCCTTTCCGGATATTTTGTCCAGGCTCATGGAAGCGGGCTTTACAATCGTCAGCGCGAGCTCTGGGATGCAATCGCTAGAGTCGAGACTTGTCAAATGCGCATAGTAAAACAGGGGGTTTTTGTCCCGGTAAAACTTCCAGTTGTCGACATCGACTTCCTCAATGGTCACAACCAACCGTTGATCGTGGCGCGCCTGGTGAAGCCGCAGAACAGACGAGATTTTGACAAGAGGGCGATACGCTATCTCCAGTCCTTTATCGCCCGAATTAACAAACTGCAGAACAAGAAAGGCAGTTTGACCGGCGCATTCATCTGCATACCACAGCCGGTCTCGCCTTCGTTGCTCACGAAGGTGCAGACTAAGGTCGGTACCAGCGAGCCAGCCAACCGCTTCGATTCACGATTGCCGCTGCCCGCCAACATTCCCTTCAATGTGTTGGAGATGAATTATAACTCGGGTGAAGATACTGACACCACGGAAGGAACCACGAACGCCTCCCGCCTGATTTATCCGGAGAGCGATTTGCACTCGGTAACGATGGTTCATCCTGACCTCTCGGTGCGCGGTCGTTAACCGTTCAACTGCGAGATTTTGAAAAACGGTGCCTCGACATTAAAGCGGAATATTTCCGTGTTTGCGCTTGGGTCTATCGATACGTTTGTTCTTCTGGATTGAGAGCGCTGCAAGTAGATGTTTGCGGGTCTCGGAGGGATAGATGACATCATCTATGTAACCTTCCTCTGCCGCAATATAAGGATTGGCGAACTGATCCCGGTATTTCGCCACTAAATCGCCAAATTGGCGGCGATCTTCCTTGAGCTCTTTTCTATACAACAAGTTGACTGCGCCTTCTGCTCCGATGACGGCGATTTCTCCGGTCGGCCACGAAAAATTGTAATCGCCGCCGACGTTTTTCGAACCGAGAACATCAAAGGCACCGCCGTAGGCCTTCCTCGTAATCACAGTCAGTTTGGGCACGCTCGCCTCGCAATAGGCGTATAGCAGTTTTGCACCATGCCTGATGATGCCACCAAATTCTTGTGAAGTACCGGGAAGATAGCCGGGCACATCGACGAATGTAATGATCGGGATGTTGAATGCATCGAGGAATCGAACAAAGCGAGCCGCTTTCACCGAGGCATTAATGTCGAGACAACCGGCCAGGCGGTTCGGTTGATTGCCGACGATGCCTACGACATGACCGCCGAGGCGGGCGAAACCTGTCAAAATATTGGTGGCATACAACGGCGCAATCTCGAAGAACTCTCCAAAGTCGAATATGCGCGAAATCACATCGTGCATGTCGTATGGCTTGGTCGACTCCGACGGAATCAGCGTGTCGAGCTGGTTGGCGTCTAAGGGGGCGGCTTCCTCCGAGACTTCGACGAATGGCGGCGGCTCCAGATTGTTGGATGGCAGATACGAGAGCAAGGCTCGCGTAAGAAGAAAGGAGTCATCTTCGTCTTCGGCCAGCAACTGCGCCACTCCGGACTTGGTATTGTGGACTACCGCGCCACCCAATTGCTCGAGTGTTACGTCTTCGCCTGTTACCGTTTTTACGATCTCAGGTCCGGTGATGAACATAAAACTCTTGTCTTTCACCATGATAGTGAAGTCTGTCACTGCCGGGCTGTACACAGCACCGCCGGCGCAGGCACCATAAATCACTGAGATCTGAGGAATGACGCCGGAACTTTTGACATTGCGATAGAAGATGTCTGCGTAACCAGCCAGGCTTTTCACGCCTTCTTGAATGCGGGCACCGCCGCTTTCGTTCAGCCCGATAACCGGGCAACCAGCCTGGTACGCCAGATCCATGACCTTAGTCACCTTTCGGGCGAAGACTTCACCAAGTGCTCCGCCGACAAAAGTGACATCATGACTGAACAGATAAACCTGTCGACCATCAATTGTCGCCTGACCGGTTATGACGCCGTCTCCAAGAAGACGTTTTTCTTCCATGCCGAATTCGCTCGTTTGATGCATGGCGTATTTGTCGATCTCAATAAATGAGCCTGGATCAACTAGTTGCTCAATGCGTTGCCGTGCTGTTAACGAGCCCTTTTTGTTTTGCTTGGCTTGAGATGAGGCTTCCGCCTGATCAATGGCATCTCGCTTTTCACGTAGCTTATCGTTGGCATTGACACCAGTAGTGGTCATTGACAATCTCCCTTGCGATCTTTCCATCGTTCGTCCAAATCGGTGTTCGACTAATCAAAAACAGACCTGTTAAACGGTTTTTCACCAAACCATCGAATTCGTGGCGGTCAAAGCCAGAGACGGTGAATCAGCTGCTTCTACCTCTGACATAACCTATCAAGTGCTGAGGATATTCATAAGGCTAATCTTCTAATGAGATCACCGTTTTTTTCTTCGCGAATGAACGGAGGATGCGCTTTCAACCGAGCGAGATCGTGAAAAAGGTAGAAACGCGCTTCCAATCGAAAGCGCGTTTCAAGATTTGACTCTCCCCCAATGATAATGATTAGTCGTCGAGATAGCCGACCAGCTTGTTGCTCCAGGATGGCTGCCGTAACTTGCGGAACGCTTTGTGTTCGATCTGGCGAACGCGTTCTCTGGTGATGTTAAACAACCTGCCAACCTCTTCCAGAGTCCGCTGCCTGCCATCTTCGAGACCGTAACGCAGGTGCATGATGTCGCGTTCGCGCGGTGTCAGTTGGCTCAACATTCGTCCGATGTCCTGTCTCAGCAACTCTTCTTCTGTTGTCGAGTCAGGACGAGCCGATTCGTTGTCTTCGATCAAATCGCCGAGATATGTCTCTTCATCGCGATTGAGCGGCATCTCCATCGATACCGGTTCGCGATCGGCAGCCAGAATCTCTTGTATTTTTCCGACCGGCAATTCCATCGCGTAGGAAAGCTCTTCCTCGTTAGGCTTGCGGCCTAGCTCTTGAGAGAGTCTTGCGCTGGTTTTTTTGAGCTTGTTGATCGATTCAACCATATGAACCGGCACACGAATGGTGCGGGATTTATCAGCCAGACCTCGGCTGATTGCCTGTCTAATCCACCAGGTCGCATAAGTGCTGAACTTAAAGCCTTTCGTATGATCGAATTTCTCCGCCGCGCGGATAAGGCCGAGGTTACCCTCTTGAATTAGGTCTTGAAAAGGCAGTCCGCGATTGACATATTTCTTCGCGATGGAAATTACCAGTCGCAAATTTGCTTGAATAAGTTTTTTCTTGGCTTCTTGATCGCCTTTGGCGATCCGGCGTGCGAGTTCAATTTCTTCGTCGGGCTTGATCATCCTCACCCGACCAATCTCTCTGAGATAGAGGCGCACTGAGTCTTCAGTGAAGCCATCTTGCTTCTTCTTTCCAGTCGGGCCGGCACCGTCTTCGTCGCCGAACTCATCATCATCGACGGGCTCAAACTCTACTTCGGACCATTCATCAGTCATTTCGTCGGTGACTCGAGTGCTCAACTCGCTATCGCTCCCTATACAATGTATTGGTAATCTCTCTAAGTCTGTATTTACCCAATTCCTCATCCGCCCTAGCACTTCGCGCGCGAATTAACTTTTGTAAATTAAGAACCTTGCGAAAGAGAGAACAAAGTAGCAATCGGGCGGACCCACTTTAGTAGATCTTTCCCACCGATCGAAAAGCACCGCATATCATATAAGTCGATAGCAAGCCCGGGTTGGCAAGAAGGGACGAGAATGATTGAAGGCAACCTAGAAGACATTAGTCTGCCAGGCCTTTTACAGATGTTAGCGGCGGAGTCTACCAAGAACTACCGTTTGCGCATCAACAAAGGTGGGCAGCACGGGGACGTATTTGTCTGCGAAGGGCACGTTCTTGTCGCTACATATGGAATTCTAGAGGGACTGGACGCTTTGTCCGAATTCTTGACCTGGTCGGAAGGGGAGTTCGTTGTCGAGAAGCTGCCCTCGCACTTCAAGAGCACAATCAGAAGCAACATCAACCTCAACCTGGCGGAGCCAGGTTGTTTTTCCGACCAATGCGCATTTTTGTGGGAAAGCAATGTCGGCCTTAACACCGAAATCGTGCCGAGCCGCACCTTCGGTACGGCGGAATGGCAGGATGCTCTCCATGTGCAGCCGCTTGAAAAGGAAGATTATGCAATCCTGGGTTGGATTACGGACGGACGCACGATGCGCCAGGCGCTGCGTGAATTTCAGTTTGATTTGAAGAAAACGATCGGCATCCTGTACCGTCTCTTGATTACAAGATCGGTCGAGGTGGTGAGGCCTACGGCTGCCTTCAGCGAACCTTCCCAACACCACAACGATTTTGTGAAGCTGGCCAGCAAAGAGCTGGCAAAGCATGTCGCAGAGCCCAAGAAGATTACCGTCGAGTTTCACGCTACGGATATAGGTGGTGCCCGGGCCCGACCACGCGGAACCGCAGATGATACCGGCAGCGGTTTGCCTCAGTTGACGCAGTCGGCCGCCGACGCTCTTACGGCGGAGAAATCTTCTCCTGGTGGAAAATCCGCCGACTCGGCCGCTGGCAAGGATGGCGCTAAAGCAACTCCAGCCGACAGCAAATCGGTCAAGGAGGTAGTTAAGACCGTTACTCCAGATCAAGCACCTAACAAAGAGACGGTCGGCAAGGACGCCGCGAAGGCTCCGGCAGGACAGGCCAAGTCTGTCGAACCTGCCAAAACGGCGGAGCTCGCCAAAAACGTGGAGCAACCTAAGAAGGCAGAGTCAGAGCCCGTTGCGAAAACGAAGGAACCGGCCGCTCAACCGAAAGCACAGGAAGTTGCCAAAGACGCTTCAGCAGTGGACGGTAGGAGTAAAGCCGCTTCAGAAGCGCCCGCGAAGAAGGAGGAAGGCGACAGCGACGCGAGCAAAAAACAAGTCAAGAAGGCAGACGTCGCTGGCGGAAAATCTCCGCGTTCGACCCAGGATTTGCCCGCCATCGAACAGGAGGAGGTCTGCGCGTCGCCGCCTCCAGTCGAGGAATTGCCTCCACGTGAAGAGAAGCAGGTATTAAATGTGGTGGCTGCCCCAGCCGCACCTCCTCCTCCTGCCAAAGCGTTCGACGAGCGCAGAACCGACCCCTTGCCGCTCGTGAGCATCGACATCGAGCGTTTATTGCAAAGCACCTTTCAAATTACCAACATCGGATCACTGGCTCTCACGAACACCTCTCTGGATGAGTTGCTCAAGCAGGTGCTGTTGGATGTTGAGAGAGGTAAAAGTCTGTTACTCGTATTGACTGATTCTAATCGTTCGGAATCGGCGGTTCTGGCAACCTATAGATATTGTCTCGATCGGGGCTATATCGAGCACCCTGACACGGTTATGAGCCTGACTGTAGATCTATTGATCGGACGTCTCGAGCTGGAGCAATACCTGCTTCAACGCCGCCGTATCAGCGGAGACCAGCTCCGAGACATGATGGCGATTGCCCACCGCCAGGGCATTTCACTTGATAAGCTGTTAGTCGCCGCCGGCTACATGCTTCCTGTCGATATGGAAAGAGTAAAGACTGAGAGAGCGCGCTTCATCCAGCGCTAAAATAGTCGCTCCGACATGGTATATTCAGCAGGGGCCTGAAGCCTGGGCAGCCGAACCTTGCCATTGCGAATATCCGTATCGCAAATATGGCAATTTGTTTATTCAAGGAAAAACTCAAATGACCAATAAGTACAACGCTAGAGAAAAAAGAGCTCGCCGGAAAGCCAAGCTTAATCGTCAGAAAGACCGCGTGAAAGAAGCTATCCAGAAGAGCCAGGAAAAAAAAGGTCGTAGCGAAGGCTAAGCCGCCGAACGAT
>CAZISK010000408.1:0-7261 GCA_964541355.1 uncultured Candidatus Obscuribacterales bacterium | reverse complement strand
ACGGGCATGACCTGTTGTGCGTAAATCCAAAAGACGAAGCGCAAGCGAAATCCAAGTACAGTGTCATGCTTCTGGACTGCGACGCGCTGAACTGGAGAATTAAGGATATCGTCAGTGAGTTGGATTCCGGTCGTTTAACCTACGAGTCTTTGATGTACGACATGCGAGTGGCCGGAAATCCTGGTGCGATGATCTCGGCTAATTGGAACTGCCTTGACAGCTATGAGCCGGGGGGTTCTTCCTTGGTGCATTACACCAATATGAGCACTCAGCCCTGGGTTATGCGAGGTAATCCCGGCGCAACACTCTGGGTGAAAACCTTGAGAGAAGCCTTGTCCGATGGATTCATACGTTTCGAAGAGCTGGGGAGCGAGGTTCGAAAGGGGCATATTCGACCATCGTTAATTCGACAAATCGAAAAAACGGTCGATGATCCCCTTTTGCTTAGCGATGATGACGTAAAACTGGATCGAGATTTCATCGCTCCGTACGCAAAGACCGACCGCAACAAAAAGGCGTTGTATTTGAACTGGTTGGACAGGTTGAAAGATGCAGTACGGCGCCTGTAATCGCTTCAAAAGGAAGTTATTTTTGCCAGCGCATTCTTGAAGTGGTCGAAGGGACCCGGCGCTGGAGGCTGTTTCAGTGCAAACAGTGCTTCTCTGTGTTCTAGAATGATATTGAGATACATGAGCGGCAATCGACTCTTTCTGGCTGACATAGTTTGAATCGAGACCGGAGAGTTGAGAAAAGCAACCGCGGTGTTACCTCTGTACGGAACGGTTTTCGCCAGAGTGAGTGCGTCGCGATTTACCACTTCTTGATCCCCACGGAACTCGAGTCTGCCCTTCGACTTGGCATTAACTGAGTAAAGCTGCAGGTCTCCGCCAGCGCTGTCGTCATCCTCCAGCTTCAACAAGAGCTGGCAAACGATAAGCTTGTTAGTAATCTTGAGATGAGGTCCTCGGTCCTGGAGCGCTTCGTCGATGACCGGCGCGTGGTATGAAATTTGGGCGTCTGCAAGGAGGACGCAGTCATCGGCGGAGTCTATGAATCTCTGACCGATGCTCCAGTTGTCGATGGAGCCATACCGCTTTTCCAGCTGTGGATGATACTCTCGGATCGAGGGCGCGAAAGCTGCAAGCAATGTCAGCACTGAATG
This sequence comes from uncultured Candidatus Obscuribacterales bacterium, assembly GCA_964541355.1. Classification (GTDB taxonomy): domain Bacteria; phylum Cyanobacteriota; class Vampirovibrionia; order Obscuribacterales; family Obscuribacteraceae; genus JADYXR01. The sequence goes on along the minus strand of CAZISK010000408.1, from coordinate 6,099 downwards.
TGGTGCGATATGGTCGCTGATCAAACTTTTCCACTCTTCACTGAGATCCGGATCCCGAAGCGATTTTACCGAAGCATAATGCACCTTTTGACCCGGTCGAACGTCTTTGGGAGCAAATTTTTCCAGGGCAGGTCTTGATGCCAACAACGCCCGGCATCTGGCGCCGTCCAGGGCGGATTCGATGATAATGTGAGGAAACGGATGTTTCAATAACTCACTGGTGGTAGCGTTGTCGAATATCGACATTGATTACCTCAATCGTTTTTCAGAGGGCCGGATAAATCCAGGGACGGCGGGTCAGACTGCCGTCTTGACCGGGTTTTATGCTTTCACAGCGATCTGCGGTTTCCATTGGAGAACATTGAGCGACTGTGTTCACGATACCGGAAGTAGTGGCAGGTGCACCGGTCTGAAGTTGGAAGAGTTGCGTCGGCATCTCGGCTACGAGATTGACGAATACTCTGTGTACGTCTGTTTGCGATCTGGGGCTGACGCCGTGTAGAGATTCCGGCGTATTGAGGAACATCACCAGGACGTTCTTTTCATACGGAACGCGCGTGACAAATTCCATGTCGTCGAGATCGGCTGTCCGTGTGTAGTCCAGCTCCACCGGACGACGTTTTGGTCGATAAATCTCGAGGTCTCCTCCGTCGGATTTGTCCTCGTCAAGTCGCATATAAAGTAAGCCGACGAAAAGCTTCTTGGGGCAGTCTACGTGAGGTCCTCGAACCGTCGTGCCGGATAGGGAAGCCGGTGTATTTACGGCAATCTGGCAGTCCAGAAATACATTTGCCGGACTATTTTTGTCGATTTCGCGAATGCCTGAGCGAAGGCTATTCAGCGAGCCGAACCGCCCTTCGAAGTCCGGATAGTAGTTCAATATACTTGGACCGAACAAACGAATCAGGTCATCGAGAAATTCCTGGTTAACGTGCGCCTGCACGAAATCTTTCCAAATCTGGGGCACAGACGGGTTCAACGCTACACTCGAGGCGGAATAGTTGATTCTTTGATTGCTGCCGTATTCCGTACCCTTGAGCATGGTCTTGAGCGGTGGTAGCCCATCCAGGAGCTGTTTGAATACGCTGGCGTCCAGTGCATCGCGCGCGATAAGCATCGGGAAAGGACTCTCCATGACGTCCTTCCTGTCCAATCCTTGAGTGACCAGAAGCGAGGGTTTGCATATATCGACTGCGTTCATGACACTCATTCCACTGCTACCGATTGACGCGCATAAACTGATTGAGGAAGTTACTTACTCTCGACGTGCTTGTTTCACGGCTTGCAGACTGTCGAGAGACGGGGTTGGTGATGAAGTTGATCCGATGAACACGAACTCTCGACCGATCGCAGTCTCGCACCACTGCGCCTGTATGAGTAATGCTCAGTCTGAACCGATGCGTTTGCGGCTGTCCATGTAGCTTGAAGCGAAGTGTCGCCGTGTGTCGCCCGACATCGTATTCCTGAGCCATTGTGTGCGAACCTTCTCCGGACCACTCTATGGTGCACTTGCCTCCAAAACCGCCCGAGAGACAAATCCAAACTTCGCAGATGTCATTCAGCTCCTTGCCGCTGAAGTCGAAGCCCAGAGACAGTGCATCCGTCTGATCGGCGCTGCTGCAAAAACGCAACTCGAGACCGTTGTCATCGGATGTCACTTGTTCGGCGTTTACCAGATCGCTAACGTGCAGCTTCAGCTCGTCGGGAGCGCACTGCCGAGAATCGGTGCTGGAATCGTGTGCGTATCCAAGCTCGATAAGAATGTTACCGAGAATGCGGTGGAAAACGTCGAGTACACCGTCGGGAACAGGTTCTCTCTTCCAGCGTTCGATTGATTGATCAAGTGAGGTGGTAGTTTTGTGTTGTTCGAATGTTTCGTCCCTCTGCAATTCTCTTATGTTTAGACCTGTCCAGCTCATGACCTGCAAGAGTGCTGATACCGGATGTGACGCCACGTCCTCGTAACGAATCAGGCTGACCCTGGCTCCAGATGATTGAAGTGCTCGGTAATTCTCATAGCGGTGCAAAAATCGATACGCCAGCGTGGTAGCGTGATCCAGGTCGGAATCGCCTTCGTTGCGTCCGAAGGCCAGATAGCCTCGTTTGGAATTAAACGAATTCGTGGATAGGAAAAGATCACGAGGATCTCTGAAAAGGAAAAGTGTGCAGCAATCCAGAGATGGTGCAATAAAGGAGGGAATCCATTCCACTACCTTTTCAGCGTAGAATTTCGAGCCCGGAGCGCCGGACCTGGCTGACAGCGAGAACTGCTGCCACATCGCACGGAGCATCTGTGAGCTGTCCGGAATGTTGACCAGAGCTTCCGAATCGCCTTTGTGGCGGAGGGCTACAGGGTTGCTACCGAGAATGTTTTGACTTGCCGCCGAGGCTGGACCATACTCCGCGAAGGTTCGACCATCCCATTGTGCTGCTGCTTGCGATATGAGGCTCAAATAGCGGCTCTCGAGCGGATAGATCCGATCCATGACGCAAGTCTCGTCGGTGCCGAGCAGCTGCATTACCAGAGTCGAGCCGGAACGCCCCATGCCGGTAACCAAAATGGGAAAGAGTAAATCCTGATCTCGGTTTAATCCCACTATCAACAACCATTTGCGAAGAGAGCAAGATCGTAACACTGCATACTGAAAACGAGATGATCGTGGCCTCAGGAAGTTTACAAGCGCTCAGATCCGACGGCTTGGGCGATTGAGCCAAACAGTTTGCGACCACCACGCGCGTTAAGATGAAGGAGGTCCTCAAAATCGTCCGACTGATATTGACTATACCGGTCGGGCTGGAGTAGTGCGGCATCGTATTTGGTGGCTAATTCCTTGAGAGTGGCATGATACCGAGCGACTGTTGCTTGCGGAAAGATATCGCCGTATGGCTGTGAAACCGGCATATCAACCAGGATTGTCTTTATTCCTCTTTCTCTTGTAAGTTTGAGCAGTTGCGCCAGATATCTCTCTTGAGTTTGAAAGCTATTCCAGTCCACGGGCAGATACATGCTTCTGTATGAATTCAATGCGCTGGCGCAGTCGGTTGCAGGAGGCACGAAGCCAGAATCGCAAGCCAGTCTTTCGCGTCCTGAAGCGCGCAGCAGAATCCGGCTGAAATGCTGCTGGTAGCCCTCTCTATTTCGATAAGTATGAATAGCACATTGAAAGAGAAAATCGATTGCCTTTACTGGCGATTCGCACGCCAGGAGATTGGAAGCGTCGGCAATCAGTCTAAAGGTCGGTGTCTGAGATGGAGTGGGCCGGCTTCTGTCCAGAAAATCTCTCGGGGCAATGCCTAAAACAATGACCTCTGGGCGGTTGCCAGCCGCGAGGTATTTTTCGAGGATGAGAGCGGCGTCGGAGATCATACCTGCAGACACTGCCAGATTCAGGACGGTTTTGTCTTGATTGAAGTTGCGTTGAATCAGGTGCTCCAGGAAATCGGCGCGTACGTTCTGGTGGATGACGTTCTTCTTGTACCAATCATCATGCCGACTGGCGCGCTTGTGATATTCTTCGTCGCAACGAACGGCGGGCGCGAGCATTAGCGAAGATCCCAGAATTACGATGTCCGCCGTTCGATCGGTCTTCTTGAACTGAGCTGGGAGTTTTACCGCAGAATGTAGCTTCCAGCTAGTGTATTGGCTGGGTTCTTTGATCAGCCAGTGCTGGAAGCACTGGCGCAGGGAGAAATCTGCCAACAGAAATAGAATCAGGCTCCAGAGCGCAACGCTGCCTGCCAGGTCCCTTTTTAGATCGGAATTTTTGGGCTCGCTTGTGTTCACGGCAGGATTCGCTGTTGGTGCGCCTGCTATGCTTTTACCGCAAATGCGTCAGTAGATCCAGGTTTTTAGACTCAGCAATTGCAATTGATTATACGAATTCATTCCTGGCTGGCCCAGGGTAACCATGTTCCGTCTAGCCAATACTTCAATTTTTGGTATATTGACATAAGTAGTTTAGAGATTTTTATCTAATTAAATGCAATTCCACCGCATCGCAATCAGCGGTAAGCCGAGACGCTCCCAAAAAAGGCGCCAGGACGGCTCTGCGCTTAGCGAATTCGGTCCGGCACTGTTTTTCCTTTTCATCTTTGCCATTTTCCCAGTTCTGGACATGATTTTGTGTGGATACAGCTACCTCTCATGTGTTTCGCTCAACGATTTGCAATTGCGTGAAGCCGCCAAGCTTCCGAGGACGATTGCTGATTCGATTCGGGGACCGGTAAAGCAAGATATCCCCAACAAGTGGAAGCAGACCATCATCGGCGGATTTTCCGGTACCGTGGACACGCCGGAAACGGGGGTTTTCTATTCGAACAAGACAGGAACGGTGTTTGTTACAGTAACCACGACCGTTGTGATCCACCCCTTCCTCAACATTCCATTTTTCGTTGGTGTCCCTGGTATTGGTGCGCCGCTGACCGCCAAAATCAGTAACAAGCGAGTAATGGAAAACCCGCAGAACTATCTCCGCTAACTGATGGAGGTCAAAATGCGACGCAAACGGCGAAATCAAGGACAGACTCTAGTGGAAACCATGCTCGGTTTCATAGTTCTGATTCCAATCGGACTGGCAGCCGTCAATGTCGTCACGCTGATCAGTACAAGTCAAAACAATGAGCAGTGGGCTGAGATAGCCGCAAGGGCTGCAGCGACTAAACCGGATCAGACTACCGCCCTCAAGGCGGCGCAGGATGCAATAACTGAATGCGAAATCAACAGTATAGTTAAGAGCGTTGCGATTAAGGAGGTTAAGTTCGACCTCGCCACCGGCCACGTGACCGTCAATACCGCAATGCAAGTGCAGCTGCCTGTGCCGATTCCAGGGTTTTCGGAGATCAATTGTTCGGCGAGTTCGATACAGCCGATTGTCAGCACACCTGCACCACGGTAGTTTGAATGTCACCCACGGCATCTGATTGCGGATCAAAACAAGGGCGACGAAAACGCTGCCTTGTACATGATACCGCCAACAGTGCCGACAGAAGCAGAGCTCTTCGTAATCAGCGGGGTGCCGCGCTCAGCCTGATCATTATCTCAGCTGTTCTTCTGGTCCTTCTGATTTATCTGGGCTTCCAGTATTGCATGGTTAACGGAGGCTCTCGAGAAGTTCGTAATGGAGTTGACGCGTCCGTTCTAAATATCTCGAAGAGAATAACCGATGTCAAAGTTGCTCCTTCAAGCGCATACTCGGACTGCGCGGATTCTACAGGCATGATCGGTTTAAGCAATATCAACCGGGTCTGGGGTAAGGCATATCTGATCAGCGCCAACATCGATGAGATGAAAGAGGATGGAGTCTCGACCAATGATGCAATAGGAGCGGGTGAAGCGGCGTATCAAATGGCTGAAGATGTAAGCAGGTCGCTTCGAGACGAACTCATGGATCGAACTGTGCTTAACGGGCTGTTTTCCAATATGGCATCGCAGCGTAGAGTGCCGATGTTGGGTGATGCGACAATCCAACATCCATCGAATTTGACATCATATCCGGTGGCGATGGTAGATCGTGGAGCGGAAAGCAATCTGTCTTTTGATGCAAGCGCTTTGCCGAAGAATGCGAAAGTCAATCAAGTAAACCTGGGAAATGCGAATTTTATACAAGGCTACACGCCGTTTAAAGCAAACTCAAAAACCTTCTGCTTTACGGCATTTCGGCTAGGCGAGACACCTCATCTGATTGCAGATAGCTACTTCAATAGTAATAGAGCTGACAGTCATCCGATCGCTGATTGCGATACTGCTGTTCCGAATGCGTTCCAGGGGAATGGTGTCGCTGGTGGTACTGCTATAGCGCTTGGAGCTACGGCAAGCGCGGTGGCTAATCCGCAACGGCAGTATCAAATGGCTGTCCCTCATGCGTTCTTGCGGATCAAGTTCAAGAACCAGTCTATTTGGACTGTCGACGATAAGGTTTGGAATACTATGCCGTATGGCTCGAAACCGGAAAAAATTTGGGGAATTCGAGATCGCAAACTCAAAGATGGGCGAACCATCAATGGTTGGGCTACCCTTGGATCTGAATACATCAAACCCTATCTCTGGGCTGTAATTAACGCTGTTCCAGGCGATCACAATCCGGCGATGCAGAAGCTTCT
>CAZISK010000407.1:0-7283 GCA_964541355.1 uncultured Candidatus Obscuribacterales bacterium | reverse complement strand
CAGCAACTGATAGTACTTGAAGAATTCGAAGTTATCGAAATCTTCGGTCACTTCGGAGACTACGTGCTGCAGCCGATGAAGGATGAATCTATCAAGCTGATTGAGCTTATCGTATGATACCGAATCCGATACTGGATTGAAATCGTGCAGATTGCCGAGCATGTAGCGAGCAGTATTGCGCAGCTTACGGTAGATGTCAGCGAGCTGAGCCAGCATGTTCTTGCCTATCGGAATATCGTCAGTATAGTTGACCGATGCAACCCAGAGCCTGAGAACATCGGCACCATACTGTTTGATCACCTCTTCAGGCTCGACCACGTTGCCGACTGATTTGGACATCTTTCGACCGCTTTCATCGACAACAAATCCGTGCGTCAAGACAGTCTTATAAGGTGCTCTTCCCGACACGGCAACGCTGGTCAACAGTGAGGACTGAAACCACCCGCGGTGCTGATCGCTACCTTCCAGATAGAGCTCGCAAGGGGACCCTTTGAGCTCCGGGCGCTGATCGATGACTGCGGCGTGAGTCACTCCGGAGTCGAACCAGACATCCATCGTGTCCGTCTCTTTTTCGAACTCTTTATGTCCGCACGGACAGGCGAAGCTGTCGCCGAGCAAGCTCGCAGCCTCCTTCTTCCACCAGGCATCAGAGCCTTCTGTTTTAAACACGTCCGCTACTCGATTGATGCTTTCCGCCGTCATGAGCGGTTTGTTGCATGCCTTGCAATAGAAGACCGGTATCGGCACACCCCAGGTGCGCTGCCGGCTTATGCACCAGTCCGAACGATTCTCGACCATGGTGTAGATGCGATTGCGACCGGACGCCGGCAGCCAGGTGACGGAATCGATAGCTTTCAATGCTGCTTCGCGGAAGCCGTCTACTGACGCAAACCATTGCTCCGTTGCTCTAAATATGAGCGGCTTCTTGCACCGCCAGCAGTGAGGATAGCTGTGCCTGTAGAGTGCGTCTTGCATCAGAACGCCGAGCTCTTTCAGATGCGCGATGATATCTACGTTCGACTTATCGTAACGGTTGCCGGCAAAGCGACCGGCCTCTTCGGTAAAGATTCCGCGCTCGTCGACCGGCGACACGATACCGAGCTTGTACTTTTGCCCGATTTCGAAATCCTCAGGACCGTGCCCGGGAGCGGTGTGCACGCAACCGGTACCGGTGTCGGCCGTGACATGCTCGCCTACGATTACGCGGCTGAGGCGATCAAGGAACGGATGGCGGCATTCGAGAAGTTCGAGGTCTTTGCCGACAACGGTGCCCAGCACCTGAGTTTCACCGCCGGCGATACCAACAGCCTGCAAGAATGCGTCTTTGAGTTCATCCACGACCACCAGAACACCATCTTTCGGCGTCTTCAAGAAGTGATAGTTGAACTTGGGATGGAGCGCCACACCGAGGTTGCCCGGCAGGGTCCATGGTGTAGTGGTCCAGATGACGAAGCTCACTTTCTCGCCTTCTGCAACAAAGGCCGGAAGCTTCTTCTTGGAGTCTTTGTCGACTACGAATTTGACATAGATCGAGTGAGACTCATGCTCGGCATACTCCACTTCAGCCTCTGCCAGAGCCGTCTCGCAGTTCGGGCACCACTGCACGGATTTAAGCCCCTTATAGAGATAGCCACTGGTCGCCATCTTGCCGAAGACTCTTATCTGATTCGATTCGAACTCGGGATTCAAGGTGATGTAGGGATGAGCCCAGTCGCCCCAAACGCCCAGTCTGCGGAAATTGGCTTCCTGACCTTTGAGGTTATTGAGTGCGAAGTCACGGCATCGTTCTCTGAGCTCGATGGTCGAGAGCGCTCTCCTACCGCCTTTGACGTCTTTGACCACAGCGGTCTCGATCGGCAGACCGTGGCTGTCGTAGCCCGGTACGTATGGGGCGTAGAAGCCGCGCTGCGCCTTGTATTTGGTGACGATATCTTTGAGTATTTTGTTCAAAGCGGTGCCGATGTGAATCTTCGGCGAGCTCAGGTAGGGCGGTCCATCGTGCAAGACGAACTTTTCACGCCCCTGACGGTTAGCAAGACTCTTTTCGTAAATCGTGTTGTCATCCCAAAATTTTTGCAATTCAACTTCACGCGTGAAGCTGTTGGCTTTCATAGGGAAGCTGGTCTGGGGTAGATTTACCGGATAGGAAGACTTCTCGCTCATAACCTCTCAACTCCAAAATACCTTACCGCTTCCAGAAGATGGAATCGGAAGGACTGTTATTCTCTAAGGAATAATATTACAAACACTAACCAATTATGTAGTTCTAATTAAGAACCGTACCATATCGATACGGTTCACCAAAACGAGCCTGAGCTGGTCATTTATGATATCCTCAGCCCGATTGTCTGAAAAATGAGGAACACTATTGTGAAAAAGGAGCGCCAGATAGCATTTCGCGCTGCGCTGGAGGCCGGAGCGCTGATACGCGAGCGTATGGGGCAAGCTTCTATAGACTACAAGAGCGCCTTCAACATCGTCACGGACGTAGACAAGGCATCTGAAGAGCTGATTCTGAAGATCCTTCATGATGAGTTCCCCGGTGATGATTTCGTCGCTGAAGAGGGTGGCGGCAAAGCAATAGGGAAGGCGCGGCGCTGGCTCATCGATCCGGTAGATGGCACCACCAACTTCGCCCACGGATATCCGTTTTTCTGCGTTTCAATTGGACTTGAAGAAAAGGGCGAGATGGTCCTCGGCGTGATTTACGACCCGGTCAGAGACGAGATGTTCAGTGCCATTAAGGATAATGGCGCCTTTCTCAACGATGATCGTATCCATGTTTCGAAAGTAGAAACTCTTACGAACAGCCTTCTTGCGACCGGGTTCCCACCTGACACAGTAACAAGTGCCTTCGACAATATGGCGCAGTTCAACAGATTCACCAACCTCTCGCAGGGTGTACGGCGCGACGGCAGCGCCGCCATGGACCTGGCATACGTCGCTTGCGGGCGTCTCGATGGCTACTGGGAAAAGAAGCTCGCCCCCTGGGATGTCGCTGCCGGCAGCCTGATCGTAAGGGAAGCCGGAGGTCAGGTGTCTGACTTTGCCGGAGCGCCGCTTTCGATCGATGAAGGAATAATCATCGCCTCCAACGGTCTAATTCACGACGAGATCGTAAAAATACTGGCAGAGCTCAAGGAAAAGGTTCGCAGCTCTTAGCGATTGCGACCCAACTTGGCTCGATCGCGTTCCACATTTTGCTTGACGGCGGTAACACGACGATATCTCCCCGCCCAGGCTCCGAATGCGACCTTGAGCAAACCTATGAACATCTTGGGCGAATCGACAAATACATTGACCTTCGATCCTTCCACGTTAGACCAGTTAATGGCGATTTCGTCCACTCTATAGTGCCGAATCTTGGCGATATAGAGGACTTCAACGTCGAAGGCGAAGCCGTCCATCTGGGCCACCGAAAAGATATCCCGAGCTACTGCATGCCGAAACATCTTGAATCCGCACTGAGTATCGTGAATTCCAGGAAGGACGAGCGATTGGACTATGAGATTGAATGTATTGCCTATATATTTGCGATATGTCAGGGCATCCACTTTCCTTGTCTTATCAGGCTTGGCGCGACTTCCAATGGCTATGTCGAAGCCACAGTCGATACTGTGCTCCAATTTCTCAATTTCTTCGATAGGCGAAGAGCCGTCTGCATCGTTAAAGATGATGACAGAGCCGGACGCTGCTAACATACCGATTCGTACGGCATGGCCCTTGCCCTTGTTAGGCGCATACGAGAGCACTCGTACGTGTTCATGAGTCTCTGCGAAAGTCTCGACTTCGTCGACCGTGTGATCAAGGCTGCCATCATCTACTACAATGATCTCGAAACTTCGTCCGCGCTTTGTTAGATATGAATGGACCGACTCGAGAGTACGAGGTAGCCGCGTCTCTTCGTTGTAAGCCGGGATTATCACTGACAGTTCGGTCATGACACCAGTATATGGCATTGTGATTGAGGAAAAGCGTGGATTCAGTGAAGTAAACGCAACTCTTAATGAGAGATCGCAAATATGAACTTCCTCTATTGCTCGTTTCTTTTCTCTGTCGGATAGGTGAAAAACACAGCCTGCCGATTGATCTGACCGGGTTTGACAAAACGCTGATCGGCCTGAATCGTGGTTCTGGTCGCGTTGCCTGCTACCAGCGCCTCCTTTCCAGCCGACCACTTGGACGACATTCCCATGGACATGGAGTTGAAGGGAGCGTCTCCTCAATTAAGTTATCGATGACCTTACCTGATCAGGGCTTCTTCTCCGGCGGCTTGCTGTAGTCGTGGAAGAGCCCTTTCTTGTTCGGCGCCTTCAAAGGATCGACGTGCCTACGTTCGGCGTTGATCGTGTTCTCGAGAGCCGGCGCCAATGGAGCTATTGTCTGATTGATGGTCTTGCGATCGCCGGGATGGTTGAAGTCCAGTCCGGCGCCGAAATAGCGATTATAGAAGTCGTCGGCGAGCGGAGCCACGAAGCCCGCGCCTTGATCTTTGATGGAGTATTGTCCGCGCATGATGTCGTGTTGAATCTGTTTCATACCGCGTGAAACCGCTACGTTCCACGACTCTTGCATCGCGAATGCGCGCCAACCGTAGCTGGCCGTATCGCGGAATGTTGGTCCCACCGGTTTCGGACCACGACCGTAGTCGTTGAGACCGAATACCTTCAACGCAGCAAAGGCTCCAGTGTTGAGCAATCCATTCGAGAGGAAATCCATTCCGGCCTGATCCCACGATTTGCCGTGCATAAGGAAATCCTTGGCCGCTGGTACGGCTGAAAGTCCGAAGCCACCACCGACAGTCCATTTATTGAGACCGAAGCGGCCAAGACCGGTAGCTTTTCCGGGCTCCTGCACGGCAAATTTGTTCATAATGCCGAGCATGATCGTGTACTGCAATCCATCTGAGAATGTCTCTTTTGCGGCTTGCCCTACAGGCTTGCCGTCTATTGCTACTGCGGCGATTTGCGGCGTAGCGGCAAGGCCGAAACCTGTTCCGATCGTGTATCTGTTAAACATTGCCTGTTTAACAGCCCCTTCCGAAGCCAGACCCCAGTTGCGCGAGATGCCCAGGAGCAAGCTGTTGAAGACACCTTCCTTGGTACCATCGACAGCGGCACGTCCTATCGGTTTACCATCGATAAGCACGTTGCCGGCTTCAAAGGTATACGACAGGGCGAGGCTCCCCGCCAGCGTTCCTCGAGTGACACCGACTCTGCCTGCGAGATTGCCTATGGTGCTAGTCGTGGCGACAGCGTCCCCAGCCATTTTCGCTCTGTATGTCTGAGCCGCCCACGGACTGACCACCAGAGCCGCGCTCAAGCCGCCTATCTTGGCGCCATCGCGAAACTCCGCCCAACCGGCGTTGGGGTTGACTGATCTGTGCACCGCCCAGTGCGTGGCACCGCCGGTCAGCGCACCGCCTGTAGTGGCCACCACGGCGGTCGTCGTGATGCCGGCCCCAAGAGAGCTGCAAGCACCGATCAATCCCACGCCTGTCAATGTTCCGATTGCAGCCGCGCCTGCCACGGCGAATTTCTTGTAATTACGCTTCCAGTATGCTTTGAACGAGTCCTCTGTATAATCCTTCAGCTCTTTGATGGTCATCATCGGCTCGTCATCAGGCTTGGCGTTCTTCTGTTGAGCCTTGATCTTTTCGAACTCCGTGTTCAAGTCAGGGTCTTTGTCCAACGCCTTCTTGAAAAGGTCGTGAGCGCTCTCTGCACCGGACCCGGATATAAGCGGGATGGACGACTTGTTGGCGAGGTGCATGATACCCTCGGTGAAGTCGGTGAGCGCTTCGATGCGGGTTATGTACTTCTCGCGTTGTTGTTTGGTTTGTTCGAGAGAGAGCATCTGGCGCTCAATTCGAGCCTTCTCGACCTTGTCGTCTTCAGTAAGATCTTTCTTGTCGTCAAACGCTTTTTTTCTGGCGGTTAGACCAACAAGCTCTTTATCGATTATTTGATTTGCTTCCGTGATATCTTTTTTGAACTGTTCACGGCAGAGCTTCATCATCTTCAAGCATTCCCACGCCGTGGCGTCGTCTTTCTTGAGATAGTCGAACGCATCGTCGTTAGTGGGGAACTTTCCATCCATCATGTCTTTGAGGAATTTCTGTCCGGACTTCTGGTCACCGACTTTGTCATTGCCTATCTTGTCGAACAGCATGCTTTGCGCTTGCTCGAAGCTGGCCGGATTGATAGTGACACCGAGGGTGACGGCACGATCGACTTCCTCGTAAGTCTTGCCATTGAGCTCCCGATACTCGGGTTTCTTCGTGTTTTCGTTTATCTTGAAGAGCAACTCGGGGGAATCAGCCTTAACCTGAGCAAGCAGCCCCTGCGCTTCAGAGAACCTGGACTTCGAAACCAGATACTCGGCATACTTCAGGCGAGCAGTGCTACCCACTCGAACAACGTCGGCGAGCTCCGGACTGATGCCCGCCTGAATGTTGTCCGGCTTGTAGGCCTGATTGGCGAGAAAGCCGACATTTTGTTGGTCTGCCAGTCGCACCGCTTCTTTGAGGTACGCCTCCGGATTAGGTTCATCTTTTTTGCTGGCCTTGGCGATCTGTTCGATGATCTGTTCAGCGTGTTTTTGCTGCTGATCCATGTAGAGAACATTGAGCGCCTTTTCGGTGCTCTCGAACACTTCTTTGGCTTCTCGAATCTCTTTGCCGCCACCAAATACCGAGACATCGTACTCGGATCCCGGCTTTTGAATCTTGCTCAGAAGTTCGAAGCCCTTCTTCACTTCCGATTCAGGCATGATTTCGCCGAATTTGATGGCTGGATTTAAATGACCTCTGGCACACAGCTCGGCTTCCACGAGACGTGTGGTCATGGGAGCGAAATGGAGGCGAGAGATTGCGTCTCTGTCTGCCTGTGCCTCAGCAAAGTCGGAAATCTTTTTTTGTTTGACCGGATCACCTTTCGACATCTGGTGCCAGACATCGAGCCGTGCAAGCGTAAGAACATCCGGACTGAGCTTGTCCAGATCCAGTTTGCTTACATCGATATTCAACTCTTTGGCAAGCTGCTTGCGAGCTTCTTCATTGTTGCGCAAGAAGCTGTCGATCACAGCCTTAGCCAGCGGTCCACGGACCTTGTCATTCTCTATTGCAAACTCACGCACTCCCGGGTTGCGCGCATCGCCTTTCTGACGAACGGCATCGGCACCTTTTTTGGCTGTTTCAATCGCTTCTTTGATGCCCTCTTTCAAATGAGCGACGCGCTCAGCGACTGTCATCTCCTTAATTTCGACATTAACCCAGACGGAAA
>CAZISK010000406.1:0-7284 GCA_964541355.1 uncultured Candidatus Obscuribacterales bacterium | reverse complement strand
CATGGGTGGCTACCTCGTCTTCGAGGGCGGACCAATTTTTTGGGTCGCCTCACACAGACTTCATCACCGATATTCCGACGAGCCCGGCAAAGATCCGCACACTCCATTAGATGGCGCCTGGCACTCCTTCTTAGGATGGATGTCGAATCCTATCGTGAAGATTACCGAAGAGCAGTATCGGCTCATCGTTCCAGATCTCTACAGAGACCCTTTCTATCGCTTCCTTCATGCAGGTGGTGGAAATAATGATGGTTACTTGTGTCTCGCCATCAACGTAGCGCTCAGATTGTTGATACTTGCAGTCTTTGGTCCATGGGCGCTTCTGGGCAACGTGCTCGGATCGATTGGAGCATTCATAGCACCACTGCTGGTGAACTCCGTCTGTCACATGCCGCGTTACGGCTACCAGAACTACAAGACCAACGATTTAAGTCAGAACGTCTGGTTCGTTGCAATTGCATCGTTCGGTGAAGGTTGGCACAACAACCATCATAAATTTCCACAGTCGGCAAGGCATGGTTTGCGGCCGATTGAGTATGATTTTTCCTGGTCGGTTCTCAGTTTGTTGAAGCTTTTCGGTTTGGTAAAAAACATTAGACTGCCCAGAGAATCTGCACTTCAAGGCAACGAGATAGCTGTAGTCAATACGGTAGATCCGGTCGTCCTGGCGCGGACATCGCAGCAACAGGTGTCGGACGAAGCACTTGCAGATCGTTTTTCTGCTGAGATTCTCGACGAGAATGTAACCGAAGAAGGTTCAGAACCAGATTTCGCAGACCAAACACTTCCGCTAAAAGCCACTTCAGAAGAGGCTGCTGCTGCTAAGCATAGGAAGACTCAGAAGGATCGAGTCGTCGCTAATACAAAGCGTTAATCGCTCTTGTACGAAGAGTTCCCCTCATTGGACAGTAGTTGCCACCAGGTCAACGCTTCTATATGCCGGCGAGACGAGACGCCGGCGCTCTCCAATAAAACGTCGCTCCTGGAGCGGCTTCCGGAGTGTGATCTGTCAAGTTTGCCGAGCGCACCTGAGCGAATATTCGCTCAGGTCGTAGCGGACATTGCAATGCGTCGCCACTACAAATCATGACTGTTGGACTTCACAAATCTGCAGGTCCACATAAGTACGCATCACCATCGGCGGTGCCACTTTGTTATAGCGGCGATTTGTGGCGATCGTCATCGAATGAATTGCTTGCGTCCTCTTCGTCTATAGCGGAGGTTCGCTGCGATCGTCATCGAATGGATTGCTGGCATCCTCTTTGTCGGAACCGATAGTATCCTCGAATATATCCCAGTCATCCGGAATCTCAAAGTTGGCGTGAGGCAACGCCTGCGGACTGAAGCTCGTCATTCTTACCGACCAGTTGCTGACACCCTTGATCTTGCAATTGGCCAAGACCACGCAACCGGAGTCTTCATCGAACCAATATTCAATCACCGTCGGCTCTTTTTGCCTGAGCTCGAAGTTATAACCACGACACTTTCTTCCGTTGATGGTTTTCTCTCCAGTAGGATTAAGCTTACCGAGCCAACCATCGGCTTTCATCCAGGCTTCGTCCAAATTCCAGTTGTTGGTATTCTTCAAAATCGTGTAGGTGGCCTGCTTTTCCCTCGCATCCAACCAGTATTCCTTGCCAAGATTGTGATCATCTATACGCCTGTAGTTACCGACTGGCGTAAATCGCGTGTCGTCGATGTAGCATTTGCGTCCGATGCCGTCCGACGACATTCTGAAAGTGTTCTTCGGCGCGCCCTTGCCGGGCGTCCGGATCTGCTCATAAGTGGCCGTGAACACGGACCGTGTGAATGGCACGGAGTTAGGGCCACCGCCGCTACATGATGCAAGAAGCGGCATTAGCAAGCACCCAACGAAACCGGCGATTACTTTGTTGCGCTTGATGACCTCGTCACCTTTTTTGGGACAGTTGACCATTGATTTACACAATCTCCTGGTGTTGCACTTCTCTTCGACTAATATGCCATTCTAACTTGGCAGCTCCAACTGAGCCATCGTTTTGCAGGTCTTGAATCGGGTCGGCGGTCGGAAATACTGAACCAGACTGGTAAGAGGCAAACGATCACATTTCATCTTCAGGGCATTTTATCCGACTTTGTTCGTGGAATAAAGCTCGAAGTGGATTTGAACCTAGTGGAGAGTTGCCGTGAGTTCAGACGATAAGAAGCAAAAGACCGTCGAACCTGATAAAGAAGCACTTTTGAGCCAAATTATGAGCGAAACCGAAGTGGACAAGGATCAAGTCGTGTCCATGATTGGTGATTTGATCGGAACGTTAGGGAAAATTGGTGGTGCAAGCGGCTTCGCAGCCCCAAAGCCGAACACTCAGGCGGCTCCCACACAGAAGGAGCCGCAAAAGACCATCCGCCACATCAAAGAGATGGCGACCGAGGCACAAAAGATCAACGATCCCAAGTTGCTGCTCGACGACGAAGGATTTCGAGACTGGCTCAACCATGAAGGCTGTAAGCTCAAGAACTTCCCGGACGAGTTGGTTGTCGCCCGTCAGGTCATCGAGTTATCAGGCGAAAGTTTCAATCACGAGCTCGGGGTCCTGATTGCGAAAAAGGCGCTCAGTATGGCGAAGCTGCATGCGCGGCGTGATACCGAGCTGTTGTCAGAGCTCTATTGGATTCAAGCGGAGTTCTATGCGATGTCGGGCGATATGAGTAAGGCAACCGAAAGCCTGACAAGCTGCATTCAGGCGTCGGGCCAAGCGGTGGACCGCGATTCGCAGGCATTCAAGGAGCTCTATGAGGAGCTTCAATCGACACGAATGAAGGCGCTAGCTGGTTGGAAAAACCGATCGTAGTTGTATGATTCAGCAATGCAAAAGCTGAACCAACCGATCAAATTAGAGTTGCCCAACTACTCGCTGAGCGTCGCCGATATCGCCGGGCGAGCAGCAAGGTTCACGAGAGCGCACTATCGAATTCTAGGGAGACTATTCGTTGTTCCTATAGCGCTGTATTGCATCGGCTGGCAGATGCTCTACTGGGTGATGGAATACACCAAGTCCATGCAGATGCGTGCAATCGTCGTTGTGCTGTGCTTTTTCGTCATCCTGGCAATGTTTTATTGGATGAAGGTTGCGGCTGTTGCAATTTGGCTCATGCTGGCAGGCAAAGAAGATGACCTCGAAAAGGCACAAAAGAAGGCAAATCGACTCATAACTCTGTTGGTTTTTCTTCCTAACCTCATTCTCGAGCTGATAATGACTTCGTGGATGACTGTGATCATCGTCTGGCTTGACGAGGTATCAGCGAACACCGCCGGTTCGGACAGAACCTACCAAGCGGTGGTTATCGTCATATCCTATTTTGCGCTTTTGCTATTCAGCCTGTTGCCGTTTCGTTTCCTTCAACTAGTCAATCTATTCTTCGGCTTCCACCTGTTGGTTTCGAACCAGACATTGAAGGCTGGCTTCCAGCAAACATTGCAATTGTTCGCGCGGAAGGGATGGCTCATTTTCTGGGCGTTCAACTTCTTCGTTGTGGTAGAAAACCTGATCGAGGTACCCAACTGGATCGGTCTTATAGTCGAGAGCAGCTCGCTGTCCGCTTCACACGCAAACAAACCTCTGACAGCTTTTCTGGCTTTCCTGCCCAGACTTACACTTGAAGTCTTCACAGGCGTCATTACCTGCTCTATATCAGCGGTTCTGATTCCGATTTTTGACAACGAGTTGAGGGTGAGAATCGAAGCAAAAGACATCACAGACTCACTTTCCAGGTTGCGTGAATCGAGCGCCTGAACGCTCTTGTCATTAGAGATGATTACTTGAAACAGCCAAGACGGCGGTGCGGTTTTGAACTAAAGTAGTAGACTGGCCCAAAAGAGCTTTGCCGGTACTAATCAAGTGCGTTCGATTCAAAGCATTATCTTCATTCGACTCTTTGGCGTCATCTTGATTTTCTTCTGCGTCGTTGCAGCCGTGGCGTATTTTCTCACCAATGAAGCCATGCGCCAGTTTGTCGTATCGGACTCGACAACATCGCTGTCGTTCGTGATCAACAACGTCAAGAACAACTACGAGTCAGATCTGAAAGCGCTGGATCAGATCTCCGTGATGAAAGGCTTCCTTCCCTTTGACGAGTGGCGCGCTCATGAAGTGCTGAAAGACTTTCTGGAGTTTCCGAACATCTACAACACCGTTCATATGTACAGGAGTGACGGACCGTTGTTATTCGCGGAACGAAGAGCAACCATGGGTCCGTACAATCCGAAGCGTAACTATTTACAGAAAAACCCGGAGTTCATCGAGTTAGCCCAAAAGGTGATTGCTGAGAAAAAATCTTACGCCAGCGAAGTCTTCTACTCGCCAAACAAGACGTTGTATCAAACTTATGTCACCCCGGTGTTTCAAGACGGCACGAAGGAAAAGGTGTTCGGGATACTGAGTGGTGCAGTATTTCCACGCCTACAACGAATTGACTATCTATTGCACGGATTGCAACTTGGTCAGGATAACTTCATTTTGATCACTGACAGCTCTGGCAGGTTTATCACCAGTGATGGTATCACCGACAAAGAGGCCGCCTCGTCGATTCAAGAGCACACTGATAAGGCTACCAGACACTTCTTTTCCGAACCGATAGACGTCGAGCAAGGCGACTCTGCGAAGAGCCCAATCGGTACACAGACTCCGCTGGATCCGAGCCGACACGCTGGACATGCGCACGGCGAAGTGGTCTTGAAGAAAGTGGCGTTCATCGACCATAGTATCAAAATGGGCAACTATTCCTATATAGTTCTCTCCCTTCCGATCGACGAGCTCCGTTTGTTGGTAACGCTGGGCGTCAATACGCATAGAATCGAAGCCGAGAACAAGGAGCTCTCCTACCGGTTGCTGGTGGCACTTGTTCTTGGATTACTTATGAGTCTGGCAGCATCGGCGGTTCTTGGAGAGCGCCTGTCTAAGCCGTTCCGACAGATCGCAGATGCCACCAACGAAATCAATGAGGGCAATTTCGCGGCTCGCGTTACGTACAAGGGCGATGATGAAATTGGTTATTTGACCACAACCATCAATTCAATGGCGGAGAAGATTCAAAAGAACGAGTATCTGGGAAATCTCTGGCACACGGAGGTGGACACGGATGCGCTATTGCCAGGGGCTCCAAACTCGGCGGCAGGGACCGATGTGGACGGAACATCTCCCGAAGGCTCGGATCACCCTGACACTGCCGGCGATGACAACTCGGGATAAGTAATCTGTTTCAAACATCGCCACGCACCCCCTATAGTGACACTAAAAGGTCAAAGGCTTGATAAAGAGTAAGAAATCGACGACTTTCAAAACGCACTTCTTTAGCGCTTTGTGTCGAAGTCTCTTTACGAGCATGAGTTTGATTTTCGTCAATAGTGTCTTCGTAAAATCGGTGGGCGGAGAAAACTATTCTCAACTGTTCTTCTATGCCAGTCTATCTTCATTGATTTACTATCTCTACTTCGCCACGTTGGGCGACAAAAAAGCCTACATCATCTACAAAGTGGTGATAGGTATTGCATTGCTCGCATCCGTCCTGTGCTTCCTCGAACCATTTTGGCCACCGCTCGAGCCATACAACAAACCGTTGCTGTATGTCTTCGCCGTCACAGTAGTAGTTGTCGACCTGATCGGCACCACCCTCGGTCCCGTCATTTTGCAGTTATCGGTTAACCCGGCAATCTTTCGAGAGGTCTATCAAAAGATTGTCACTGCGGAGCTTTTGGCGAGGGTCGGCGCTGCGGCGCTGATCTGGGTTCTCAGTCTCAATCACTGGCTGGTCTACTGGTACCCTGTGGGTTGGGTCACGTTGACGGTGCATTTCTTCCTGCTCAACGTCACAATCCAGAGGCAAAGCCGTGTGGAGCGGAAGCAAGGCGTCGTCGAAACTGCTGAGCCTATCTCCGTCAAGGTCGGTCGGGGATTAAAATTCATCTTCTCGAATTCGATGGTTCGACTGGCAATGACCGTGATGATCTGGTCGCAAGTCACAAAATTCGTGATCGAGTGTCTCTTCTACCAGGCAGTCGACGAGAAGCTGCCATCGGCTCGCCAGATCGCCTTGTTCGTCAGTGTGGCGACAATGTCCATGATCATTATTTCACTGATTGTCCAGCATTTGATCGGCAGACGATTGACCAATCGATTGCAGTTGAGCACGCTGCTCAGCATCCAGCCCGTTAACATATCGCTGCTCGGAGGACTGGCACTGTTGCTACCGCCTTTCTGGCCCGTGGTGTTGCTTCTGGTGACCTACAATGTTATCAATCGTTCGATTCAATTGCCGGTGAGCCGGCAATGCCTGGTTCCCGTTCCTCGCAACCAGCGCGGAACGATTGTGTCATTGATATGCATTATGATGTCCTTCGCTACTATGGTCGTCAGCGGTTCCATGGCAGCCTTGAAGGGAGTCCTTCACTTCTATGATTTTCTTGTTGTGCTTTTGGTGCTGGGCACGGCGATTTTCTTCGTCATCACCGGTATGGACTCGTACTACATTCGCAATCTCTGGAGCTTTTATAGAGAAGCTCGCTCTGGACGATGGCAGGATAAGCCAGTAGTGGAGGCACTCTCATCGGTCGAGCTGGAATCGACTGGTTCGATTGAGTCAGAGACGAGAGTCGCGACGGCGGATCTGACGTCGCACCCGGTGCTCGAAGTCTACGCAACTTCCAACGATAAACAACGACTGCTGGAAGCGACAATCAATCATCGACAATTACTCAAAAGTAGGGAACCACATATGGTGCTCGTCGGATTACGCATCTGCTTTGCGGCCGGTTTCCCCTGGTTCTCGCCATTGTTTGAAAGAGCGCTTCTTCATGAGTCGGACGAGGTAAGGACTTTTGCAAAGACCGCGTTGAGTGTAAATGCGGAGCTGGATACAATCAGCGGTTATTCCTCTGTTTTTGTTCGGCGCATCAAGGGGCTTTGTTTCGACTTTCTCTCTGACACGCAAAAGTGCGCTGAAGTAAAACGGCTGAAGGCCTTATTAAAGCTCTCCGACCGGGATGCTGCCGAAGCAATCGTGTTGGTTCTCAGCGATGATCGATTGCGCTCATTGCATCAAGCTGTGTTGTCCACCGTCGACGATGAAGGAGATAGCTTGTCTATCATGCCGGTCATTGCCGCCATGTACGAGACCGACTTCGATAATGCCAGGGTACATCGCGACGTCCTCGAATCATTGTCGTTCGGAAAAACAAGTCCGGAATTGCAAGAGACAATCAAAACGAAATTGGAGCTGTTCAGAGCAAACGGGTTTAGCCTTAGAGCG
>CAZISK010000405.1:0-7322 GCA_964541355.1 uncultured Candidatus Obscuribacterales bacterium | reverse complement strand
CACTCACCAATCTTAGTCTGTATCTGGAATCGATCAAGCTAGGTTATTTCAGGACGCGTTCACAGGACAAGCTGGAGAACAGTGCAGCGCGAAACTTCGATGAGGTGAGCCGCCTGATCAGAATGATTAATCGACTACTAGAGCTGGACAAACTCGAACATGGTTTCGACGAGACCGATCTTTCAGAGTCTTCTGTTGCCGAACTGATTGGGCTATCTCTCGGTTCGGTGTCAGCTGTTGCTCAGAATAAGGGCATTTTGTTCGAGTCGGACATAACAGACTATACAGTGACTGTTGACCACGATCAGATTGTTCAAGTCCTAGTCAACTTCCTTGGCAATGCAGTGAAGTTTTCCCCCGCCGATAGCACGATTAAGGTATCTGTAGTGATTTTGCCATCCGCTCTTGAGGTCAGGGTGGAAGACCAGGGACCTGGAATACCAGCTGACATGCGCGCAGTCATTTTTGAGCGATTTTCTCAATTAAAGTCCAAAAAAGCCAAAGAAGGCAGCGGCTTGGGTCTGGCTATCTGCAAAGCGATTGTTGAGTCTCACGGCGGTACGGTAGGTGTTGAAAGTGAGGAAGGCAAAGGAAGTGTGTTTTGGTTTCGGTTGCCACTTACCTCGTCTTCGCAGATGTCAGCTACCTAAGATCGCGGCGCGTCTTGTGATTTGACATAGTGTTCACAATGTACCAGTCATCATTTTTCCGCCTTAACCCGATCAGCGTTCGTCTTTCCGAGTTGCAAAGCTTGACAGCGGTCCGATTGTTTTCATCGAAGCGATATCTTGGCGGAACGGTGATGATGAACGGTTTAATCCTTTTCATCCGCTCGTTTGCATCCAGGATATATATATTTCCTGGTGAAACGTAGTAATCTTTCATCTCATCGGAGACAGATTCTTGTTGGCAACCGGCAACTGAGAGGAAAGGTAATGGTGCAGACTGCAATGGCAGACAATCCACTAATGTTGGGATTGCCCGACGAGAAGCGACCGGAGCCCTTCGCGCTTGTCATATTCGGAGCGCATGGCGATCTGACCAAGCGCAAGCTGCTGCCGGCCATTTACGCGCTCTACGTCCAGGATCTGTTGCCGGAAAATTTCGCAATTCTCGGTCAATCTCGGACAGCCAAGTCCGACGAGGAATTCCGCAACTCGATGAAAGATGCGGTGATCAAGTATTCCGAAGACATTGAGTTCGACGAGCACACCTGGGAGCGCTTTTCCAAGTCTCTCTACTATCGCGCCGGTGACTCGAAGCAGTTAGACTCATACAAAGAGATGAAAGAGACCCTATCCGAGCTTCAAGAGAAGCACGGCACGATGGGCAATAACATATTCTATCTGTCGACGCCGCCCAGCCTGTACATGCCGATCGTGACAATGTTGGCGAAGTCGGGGCTTGCCTATGCCAGAAAGATGAATGAGCCGGCATGGCCCAGAGTGGTTGTAGAGAAGCCGTTCGGCCACGATTTGGCATCTTCGATCGAACTTGATGCGACCCTTCATGATGTTCTAAACGAACATCAGATCTATAGAATCGACCACTATCTAGGCAAAGAGACGGTGCAGAACATCATGTGCTTTCGCTTCGCCAACAGCATCTTCGAGCCTATTTGGAACAGGGAGTTTGTCGATCACATTCAGATTACAAGCGCAGAAACAATCGGTGTAGAAGATCGAGGTGCCTACTACGAGGAGGCCGGTGCGCTCAGAGACATGATCCAGAACCACCTGATGCAACTGGTGGCACTTGTGGCGATGGAGCCGCCCATCTCGCTGGATCCGGAATCGACTCGTGACGAGAGAGTGAAGGTTCTCAAGGCGATTCGGCCGTTCTCTCCTGAGACGATAGATGATTTCTCCGTACGCGGACAGTATGATGAGGGCTTCGTTCTGGGCAACAAGGCCATTCGCTACAGAGACGAAAAGAATGTGTCGCCTGAGTCTTGCCGTGAGACTTTTGCATCGATGAAGCTCTACATTGATAACTGGCGTTGGGCCGGCGTGCCTATCTATATGCGCTCGGGAAAGCGGCTTGCTAAGCGCCTTACCGAAATCGCTATTCAATTCAGAAAGCCTCCGAAATTGCTTTTCGATCAGATGGGCGGTTCGGTTTTTCAAAAGCAATCTCACGGTGAATCACCCAATGTTCTCGTCATGAAGATTCAGCCGGATGATGGCATCTCTCTCAAGTTCGCTACGAAACAGCCTGGACCGACTACCCAGATTCGCTCTCTGACGATGGATTTTCGTTATGGTACCGCCTTTGGTAGCAGAACCCCAACCGCCTACGAACGTCTCATCCTCGACTCCTTGATCGGTGATCCTTCGTTGTTCGCCCGTTCTGACTTCGTGGAAGCTTCCTGGAAGCTCTATCAACCGCTAATCGAGCATTGGGAAAAGACCATTCCAGGAAAGTCGACCGGCAAAGGTAGAGTCGTCGAGCACAGACAATTCCCTAACTACGATTCGGGCTCATGGGGACCGGCGGAGTCAGATGAAATGCTGGCAGTAGAAGGGCACGTGTGGAGGGAGCTATGACCCCGTCAGTCACGCAAGAAAAGCCAGAGATGTCGTCGTTTTTGTCGGGGACTTTTCACCACGTAGATGTAGATCGCATCGAAAAGGAGCTGGTTGAACTCTGGCAAGAAGCGGGGAAGGGCTCAGGCGGCGGCGAGCCGTCGGTGACCCGCGCATGTAGCATTACGTTTATCCTTTTTTCGAGGAATCCGAATTGCGAATTGGAAGCCGGCAATTTGTTGGACGAAGTGACGCTCAAACATCCCTGCCGCGCTATACTCGCTCTGGCACTGCCTTCAGAAGAAGAAAACCTGGAGGCCTGGGTGACGGCCAGATGCAGGATGATTCCAGGTCAGAAGGATAAGCAGATCTGCTGTGAGCAGATTACAGTTCGATGGCAAGGTCGAGGCACACGCAATCTAGCGAGTGTGGTTTCGCCTTTGCAGTTGGTTGATCTGCCGACCTGGCTCTGGTGGCAAGAAGAGCGTCCCACGAAGGAGATGCTTGGACCGTTTTTCCCATTCGTCGAGCGGTTGCTGGTCGACACAGCATTGATGGATGGTAAACCGTCTCAACTGTTCGATCTCAAAGATGTTTTCAATCGCCTCAAAGATGGCGGACTCCTGTTCGACCTGAACTGGCGGAGGCTTCTTCCCTGGCGCCAGGCGATTGCTCGGTCATTCAGCCATAGCTCCGGAATCATGGATCTGGAAGATCTCGACCTGATCTCGTCGGTCACCATCGGCGTGGCCAAGGACAAGGCAAAGCCAGATGACAAGCCGTATTCAGCCCAGGCTCTCCTGCTCGTAGGATGGCTCGCCTCACGTTTGTCCTGGAGCTTTGTCTCTTTGAAGAAGAGCGGCGATGATTCAGTCAACATCAGCTTCAAATGGAGCAGAAAGAAAATTGATGTATGCTTGAAGTCCATGCCGCTCGAAAATGTGACACCGGGCACGGTGTGCCACTTCTCCTGCGATTTCGTCGGTAAGAGCGATGAGTCTCTCGTCGTTATGCAGAAAGCCGGTTGTCCCGGACTGGAAGCAAGCCTGGTTAAGCGCGGACAGGGGAGCGACAATCTCACTGTCTGTGAACGACCGGTCGGGAAGCTTCTGGTTGATGTTCTCGATAATCCTTCAGCGGCAGAACTATATAAGGAGTTGATCGAGATTACCTGCGAGCTTTGCGGCGCACTGAAGTGATGGAGGATGTTGTGACTGGTTCGACTGATACGGAGATAATTGTTGTCGATACTCCTAAAGAGTTGGCGCTTGATGTCGCGCGTCACATCTCGCGATTGGCTCTTACCTGTATTGAGAGTACCGGACGTTTTGCCATCTCGCTATCTGGTGGCAGCACACCGAAGGCGCTCTATGAGATTCTGGCGGCCCCCCCGTTCAAGGACGAAATGCCATGGGAAGATATCTTTTTCTTCTTCGGCGACGAACGTTGCGTTGCTCACGATAGCGACGAAAGCAACTTCCGAATGGCGAGCGAAGCTATGTTGAAGCGAGCACCGATCCCACCGGAAAATGTTTTCTCTACGGAGAGGCAAGATACCTCACCAGAGCAGAGCGCCAGCCTGTACGAGAAAAAGTTGCAGGAATTCTTCTCATTGAAGGAAGGACAGTTTCCTGTTTTCGATTTGATTTTGCTCGGTCTTGGTGATGATGGGCACACGGCTTCTCTCTTCCCTGAGAGCAAGGCGCTCTCGGAGTCGAAGCGTCTTTGCGTTGCTAACTACGTGGAAAAATTCAAAACCTCTCGAATAACCATGACTCTACCTGTTTTGAACAATGCCGCCCAGGTAGCCTTCCTTGTTACCGGAGCAGCCAAGGCTCCGATTGTCAGCGACATTCTGACAGGCAAGAAAGAACGAGCGTATCCTGCAATGCTCATCGGTCCCCATAATGGGACAGTGAAGTGGTATCTGGATAAAGCCGCCGCATCCGAGCTGGATGCGGCTCTATGCTGCCCCTGACGCTTTTTAGGCTTTTAGCCAAATGACCTACCGACCTTAAGCACGAAGTAACTGGAGGATGAATAGATGACGAAAAAAGCAAAAATCGGACTTGTTGGGCTCGGCGTGATGGGCGAGAACCTGGCGCTCAACATTGAGCGCAACGGCTATCCGATTGCTGTTTATAATCGCAGCCCGGAAAAGGTCGATGCCTTCGTGGAAGAGCGTGCAAAGGGAAAAGAGGTGCTCGGCTGCAAGGATGTGAAAACATTTGTGGAAAGTCTGGAGACCCCTCGCAAGATTATCCTGCTCGTAAAAGCAGGGGCACCGGTGGATGGCACGATTGATATGATTCGACCATTCCTTGACGATGGCGACATCATCATAGATGGTGGCAATTCCCATTATGAAGATACTCGTCGTCGGGAGAAGAGTCTCGCGATGGACAATCTTTTCTTCATCGGATCTGGCGTGTCCGGCGGAGAAGAAGGGGCACTCAATGGACCATCTTTGATGCCCGGAGGAGACAAGGAAGCTTACGAAAAAATCAAACCGATCTGGGAAGCGATTGCCGCCAAGGTGGATGATGGTCCTTGCGTCACGTATCTTGGACCGGATGGTGCCGGGCACTTCGTCAAGATGGTGCATAACGGTATTGAATATGGTGATATGCAGTTGATCGCTGAAGTTTATGACATCATGCGTCATGGGCTCGGTATGGAAGCCGAAGAAATTGCCGACACATTCACTGAGTGGAATGAAGGCATTCTCGATTCTTATTTGATTGAAATCACATCGAAAATTCTGACCGTAAGAGATCCTGAAACCAACAAACCGCTCGTGGATCTAATCGTAGACAAAGCTGGTCAGAAAGGTACGGGGCGATGGACGTCGCAGGTGGCGCTCGAAGTCGGTGTGCCGATTCCAACTATCGATGCCGCACTGACCGCTCGCATGTTGTCCTCGATGAAGGATGAGCGCACATCAGCAGCCAAGGCGCTTCAAGGACCAGTGCCGATAGTCTCCGATGAGGAAGATAAAGATGACTTCCTTGACTGTCTTGCAGAAGCGCTATACGCAAGCAAAGTCTGCAGCTACGCGCAAGGCATGGCGCTGATTCGCGCCGGATCCGAGCACTACAGCTGGGACATCAATCTTGCCGAGACAGCGCGCATCTGGAAAGGCGGTTGCATTATTCGTGCAGAATTGCTCGAAGAGATCCGCAAGGCGTATGTCGACAACCCGAACCTTCCAAACCTGCTGCTTGATAAAGGTTTTGCGTCCTACATCGTCGGTGTTCAACAAGATTGGCGGCATGTGATCAATTTTGCGCAGAATAACGGCATTCCTGTTCCGGCTCTCTCAGCAAGCCTGGCTTACTTCGATATGTACAGGTCCGAGCACCTGCCGCAAAACTTGACACAGGCGCAGCGCGACTTTTTCGGTGCTCATACCTATGAGCGGCTCGATAAGCCGGAAGTTGGATTTGTGCACACCGAATGGGCTTCTCTTGTTAAGGAACGGGCGAAGCGCTCGTAGAGTTAGTTTCGCAGACATCGTAAATTGAGGAACCGGACCGGTATGCTCCGGTCGTGCTCGATGTCGGCGTGATGGCGGCGGCCCACGGGGATGCGCTGTCGATGAGGGCGGGCGACAAAGTGTTCTTGCGATGAGGAGATTACCGGTCCGGGGTGGCTTGTGATCGCGAGCAGTAGCCGGTCGTGAGTAATTGGAAGCGACATGATGGCGCTCCACGTGAGAATTTCTCTCAGATTCGCTATCGTCTTAGGGAGTGGTGGCAGTACCGGGCGCTGGTGCGACTTGCTCTGCTTGTGACCGGTGATGTTTTCCGCGAACCATGGCGCTGATTTGATCGTAGTTGTTGAGCACAACAAACGTGGTGATAGCCGCAGTCACCAGCATCGTGAGTATCATTGTCACAATCACCGAAATGAGCACTGCCTTTCTGGATTCGGCAGCGGCTTGACGATGACGAAGATCTGCTTTTCCTATTGTAGGTTGATGAGGTAGTGGTTGAGGTATTACTGGTTGATGCGCCGACTCTCTGATATCGCTCGACGTGGTTACCCGGCTCTCGCCGCTCTCGACCAACAGTTTCTTCGTGCTGGGGGTGCCGATATTTCTCAGTTCGTTCCGTTCACTCGCAGACAGTAAGCTTTTCGCTTTGTCTAAATCCGTTGGTTTTTCCTGCGTCTCTTCAGAAAGAACGTCTCCATATTTCTGCTCGATAGGACTGGAGACAGCTGGCTGTTGCTGAGATTGCTTGTTAACCCAAGGAGGTAGTTGTGTAGAGGGAGTCATATTATCCGATGGTGGCTGTTCGTCTTGAGATGATAACAGACTTCGGCCCACTTTTATGCCGCCAGACTTTGGTTTGATTAGCGACCGCTCTGGAGGAGGAACTGTCTCTTGCTGCGACGAATCGCGCAGCGGACTTGGTGTCGGCGCAGGTATGTTTGAATCTTCTAATGGTGCCTCGGCAACAGGTGGTTCAGGTGGTGGTGGTGGTGGTGGTGGTGGAACCACTGGCTGATTCTGTCGCGTTATGAGTGGCTGGCTCTGTGAAATCCGCAATATGCCGGGATCTGCATCATCAGGCATCGCCGGTGGTTCTGGAATTTCCTCGTGCTCTTCCTCGGTTAAGATAAGTGGTCCGATGTCCGGCGTTATTGCTTTCAGCTTCTGGTGCGAAGCCCAGGCGGATGGTGGAGATGGCTCCGGCGGCAACTTCTTAGCTTCTTCTACCCAATTGATTTTCTGGCCGAGATCGATCCGCTGCGCATCGGCATCCGCTTCGGCGACTTCCACTCGCGCCGGCT
>CAZISK010000404.1:0-7365 GCA_964541355.1 uncultured Candidatus Obscuribacterales bacterium | reverse complement strand
ATTGCATTTGAGCGGTGCACGAAAGAATAACCAAAAAGTTACGCTGGAACCGACTTCGCAATCCGGCTTTCCCGGAGAGTTAAGTAAGCAGGTGCAGGAGGCACAACGACACATCGACAAAAAACAAGCGGTGACACAATCGCAACTGAAAACAGCTGAGTTGAAAGATGCAGCGAACCGCTCGATGGGCGAGCTGAAAAATATGGTAGGTGAGGGCAAGATCGACCCTTCCGCAGCAGCAGATATTGCCGACATTGCCAGTCTAGTTGCTAAGAATGGAAGGGTTCTAAATCCTGAATCCCTCGAGATGCTAGGTCGGTTGAACTCGGAGCAGACCTCTTCGCTGGTTTCCGGATTGAGGAGCGAACAGCTGTCGCTGCTTGTCGATGCACTCAATAGTAAAGCGATCGGAGCCGAAACGCTTTCCTCTGGATGCGCCGATCCGGTAGCGCTTGCTAAAAGACTAGATGGTATGAAGCCGGCATTGAATTTGCTTAATGGTGCCAAGGCGCCAAGGACACTGGCGCAAGCACAGCAATTCCTCAAGCTTCCTGCCGAGCAGCAGACTAATCTAAAGTCCTTGTTTGACGACCGCCGTGTATCGAGAGACGGTCTCGATGCAATCATGCGCCGATTGTCTTCACAACCGAGCGGTAAAGCCGCCCTTGATGCTGCGCTGCCTCCGGACAAATTGCTGACGTTGTCGTCAGGGAGTCCGGAGCAGAAGGCTCAGTTGCTGGACGCGGCCCGCTTGACCAGCCGCTATTTGGAAGGTTCGCTCAACCGCCCGCCTGAAGTAATCGGTAAGCTATTGCAGCTGGAGCCGGCGACTTCATCAAATTTCTCGGCAATTGCTTGCCAGGGTAAAGTTTCCGCCGCACACCTGGACCTTATCCACGCCGACCTGATGGCGATCAAAGATCCGGCGGCACAGTCAGTCAGAGCCAGCATGCATCTGCACCTTGCCTTCCAGGACGCTAATCTTCATCATCGACTGCTTAAAATCGAGAATAATACCTTGCGTGACCAGCTTATGAAGTCGGCGATAAACAATCATTTGAATATCGAGGGTTTGGAGAAGATAGTCAGTGCACACAAGAAATCCGCTGATATGGCTTACATAGTCGAAAAATATTTGTCGGAGCAAAGTCCAACCAATGACAAAGTTGCGGAACTCGATTTCATGTTACGCCGAGATTTGAGCCCAGAGGAGTTCGGCGCGATCCGCAAGGTATTTGAATCTGGAGCGCTGACGACCAAAGATGTCGGCGAGTTGATGTACGTATCAAAGGAAGGACGTGTTGCTGCGCTAAAGCTCGCCGGTTCTGGTCTCATCAAAGATAATGCCCTACTCGGTAAGATTGCCGCGGATAGAGATGCGGGTACAATAGCCAAAGCGATCGAAAGCGGCCTCCTCGATGCGAATGGTACCAAACAGTTGCTCCATCTGGAGAACAATCACGCAGAGAATGTGCGCGCGCTGCTTCGTGCGCAGGCCGCTAGCAACACTCAAGTCTTCAGGCCTTCGGATTTGAACGCTTTTCTGAGCGATTCTACAACAGCGTTTCTCCACGCGATGAAAATCGACAATCGTTTCCACTCCAAGCCCGAGATGGTGAAAGCTCAACAGCAAGCGCTCCAGCAGATTGAGAAGATCGGTCCGAATGTCGGTGAGGAGACGTCGAAGAGGCTCGTAGAGATGGCACAAAATGAGATTCCTCATCTGCATTCTACGGAAGCACGAGAAATCCCGGTTCGCTTAAAGCAATTGGAATGGCTTGCCAAAGAGGTGAAAGGAATGCCGAAGGATAAAGCCGATGCTCTTGCGAAGCAAGTCGTGCAATCTCGGCTTCTTGCCTCTGCCTATATGGCCGGCGTCAGAGGAAAGATACCGCAAGGAGATCTGACGATTTTGCTTCACGGAACCGAAGTTGGTGGCGTCCAGCAATTCATCGACAAGCAGGGCGGCAACCTTTCTTCGTCAAGTGGCGCGCATGCTGGCAAGTTTTTCACCACTGTCGAGCCGCACACAGCCTGGCATTTTGGCGATCGCGTCGTAGCCGATCCCGGGCGCGCTCCCAAGGGTGATGTCGGGCTCGTTGGCATAGCTTTACCGAAAGCAACCTTCGACAATCTGGTCAAACAAGGTTTGGTTAAAACCGAACCGATCAAAGATAGACCGGGCATGAGCCAGATTGTATTCAAACCAGGTGCAATCGAACAGCTCAAGACAGAAGGTTTCTATTTCCGCGCCGATTAGTTGCAGTTGACGTTACCGCAGCCCGCCTGAAGGCGAATAGGGACGAGAACTTTCGAAACGCTTTTCAACGTAAGGGCGGCGATTTCGACAAGCTTTCAGATATGACGGAAAGAATTGCAAATCCCTGAAGTCCAGGGTAACTTCGCGAAGACTGAAATGAAACGGTTAAGCTAATACGTATTTCCAACCTGTATCTTGTTCACCGCAGACCAGATCATTTTCTTTGCATCTTCCAAAAAACGGTCCTGATCTCTGGGACGCGAATTGAATGCAACCGCCCAGCAGGTGCCATCATAGCGCTTTACTAGAAATGCTACATTTCCGGGCATGCCACCTACCCGTGAGAATGTATAGCCACTGCCACTGGTGACGGGATAAACCTCCCAACCCATCGCAAAGTAACCTACTTTGTTCTTCCAATATGGACAATCAGGTTTTGAAAGCATCAAACGAAACGATTCAGCAGTAAGGATCGATTTCTGTCCTGACCTGCCATCGTTCAGAGCGATAGCGAATTTTACCAGATCCGTAGTCGATCCGATCCAACCAGCGGCTGCGGCGATCGTGTCCATATCGAAATCACCACCATACTGCCAGTGGACCAACGGTGTCATATCTGGATAAATACTCTTCACTAGCGGCTGCTCAGGATATGGGTATGCCACTACTTCGTCCGGATATTGTTCGAGCGTCTTTCCAACTCGCATTTGCGTAATGCCCGCCGGAAGAAGGACTTGCTCGCGCACGAACTTTTCGTATGGCAGACCCGATCGTTTTTCTATAACTGCCCCTAAGAGGGCATATCCGAAATTCGTATAGCCCCATGACGTTCCAGGCGCAAAATGGAGGGGGCGATCAAGCCAATAGCTGATGATGGTATTTAGTGAAGGTGGACTGGCAACTCCGGCTGCTTGAGCAGCATCCAAAAGATGTGGGCAGAAAAGAGGATCGCCATCATCCTTCGAGCTCCAACCTCCAGTGCAGAGCAAGAGATCGCTAACCGTGATCTGATTCAATCGCGGATCCCTTCTATCTTCATGAAGCGCTTTTGTGTCCAGAATAGAAAAGACCTTTTCGTCAAGGTTCAGTTTTCCTTCCTGCTTCAGCTTGAGTGCCGCTACTGCAGTGATAGATTTGGAGATGCTTGCGATTCTATACAGACTGTTGGGCTTGGCTGGTTGACGCTTTTCATAGTCTGCCCAACCATAGCCTCGGGCATGGACGAGGCGCCCACCTTTTGATACTGCCAATGATGCACCAGGAACCTGCCAGCGCTTCAATAAACTGACAAAATCCGATTCGAAAGGCTTCATTCCAGGCGCCGCCTGACCGGTGATTGGAAGGGTCAGATTGGTCTCTTTTGTATCCGTCCCCCGGGACTGGCAATCCGCGCCCTTGACCCAGAGCAACAGCAACACAAGAGACGATAAGACAATTTGCAGGATTCTTGGCAAATCACTTCAAGCCTTCGATGATGCATCCTTCAGCATTCAACATACAATTCTGTGCTCGGAAAAGTCTACCGGGTTTACTCCATTGTGAATGGTCCGCTGTAATCACGATAAACTCTTCCGTCAGTTTTACCTTAGCAAGAACCTCCAACGAAACTGAGACACAGAGACACACGGAGCAAACAGTCTTTTGAGTTCTCGGTCACCCTATGCTTTGACCAAACGAGCGTGACAGTCTAGGTTTGCAGACAACTATTCAAACGAGATGCTCCGCATCATGCAAGCGAAAGGGCTTCATACCAGCCCCTTCCACCGCTTTCACGGCTCTATATCCAACTAAATATCCTCTCAAAGGTAAGAGATCTCGACGGCAGGCTGGGGCGCTCTGTCAACAATCAGGCCCGAAATCTCAGACAGTCCATACTCGAGCGTCTTCCAGGTCCAGATGAATAATCGCAGTTTGAACGCGGTGATGTCCGAATCAATATAGCGCCTCTCCAATTTTGCAATTTCGCCATTCACATACTGAATCGCATCGTCCGGATTTGAATCGCGCTTGATCAAGAAAGCGATGCAATAGACCTGCCCTACGAACTTCACATAGGCAGACCTTCTAGAGAATGTAGCGGTTTTCCGAACCTTCGCGTCGGCCATTGATAATCTGAATAGCCTAGAAGCGTAAGATGTAGATCCGCCCTGTAGTCCTTCTCCGCGCCATTGAACCGAGGGGTGTTTGGCGAACAAGATTCCAACGCACGGCTTCTAGTTCGAGTGGATAGAAGGCTGTGCTACTTCATGCGGACTCTAACTTCACAACCACTCCCACAATACTTGCCCGCATTGTCAAGAAGATTATTAAGAAATCGCTTTCCGCTGCACCCACATAGTTCTAATGGCACAATTCCATGCCGATGATAATCGAAAAAACGAAGACCGCGCCTTAGTGCACAGATGACAAGTTGTCAATCTTCCGAAAAACCAGGGTCGACATCGTGGTTGCGTCCTCGAAGGCACCGCAAACTTCCCAGCCTTCTGTGGTGCGCTCGTCGATGAGTTCCAAAAGAGGTCCAGTTTCAGCAGCAGCCAAGGTGCCCGCTGCGCTTTCCACCAGATACAGATAAGGTCCGTCGGTTTCCTTTGATACCATTATTAGTGTCGGATTGCCTCGGAAAGTGATCACGCATGATAGCGTAAGATTGGCTTCTTTCTGTTCACTAATCAAGTGACGGGTGATGTCCGCAGCTGTACGTTCCAATGCGGTGACAGGCACATTGACAAATTTGAATGTCAAATTGGGCTGAGTGCTTTTCTTGAATACGACAATCGGCGCCTGGTCTTTGGAATCAAGCACGCAAGCTGCTATCCAGTTGTCTGTAAGGCGCTCATCGAGCTTGTTCTTGAGAGTCAGCAGTTTGTCTTCACCACGAGGACCATCGAGCTTTTCAACGATGTAGGTGATGGACTTCGCTTCATCGGAAGCCTTTTTGAAAACAAAGTAGGGTCGATCAAGTGAATCGCCACCCACATCGGCAATCTCCCAGCCTTGCTCGGCTTGTTTTGCGAGAAATTGCGCAAGCGCTTCGATCTCGTCGGGCTTTCGACCAACGCGAAAGCGCTCAACATCGTGCGAAAATGGGGTTACCGGAGTTGGGGTAGAAGAAGCCATAATTCGTACCTGTCTAGTGTGCGGATATTATATCCCATTGGCTTCATGCGGGCCACGTCGGTTGCGCCGAGTGCCCTGCTCCAGTCCGCGTTGCACACCATCTCCGAACGCTTTAGTCGCCTCTTCCCAGTTTTTGTCGCTCTGCGCTTTGTCGGAAAACTTTCGATCTCGGTCTTTGGCAAACCTGGTCAACTCGCTTTTGTCGGCCTCAGTAATGTTTTCATATCCTTTCGACTCGATCGCAAACTCCTGCTTCAACGATTTCGACAGCTTGCTATCATTCATGATCGCATCGCGGACGCTTACACCGTAGAAATTTCTGTACTCGAAATCAATCTGGTCAAACGAAGACTTGCTCATAGCACTGAAGTCGTCGTGTATGTCTCGCTCAATTTCCAGAGCGGATCGTCCGGACCATTGATGCATCTCGACGATATTCCTATGAATTTCTTGGACCTTATTTGAGAAGGTTCCCTTATTCGGGCGAAGCAAGTCGAGACCTTCAGCGAGCTCTACACCGGACAGTTCTTGCCGCATCTCTTGCTCGATTCCCCAGTTTGAACCCGGGAACTTCGCTTTAAAAAGCTGATCGATCCTCGCTACCTCAGCCGGTCTGCGACCTACCAGCATGTCTCGAACTTGATTAAAGTCATGGCCGTATCCGGTGCCCCCGTTGAATGCTTCGTTGATACTGTCTGCCGCCAATTGAGCGTATGTATCATCTACATCGACAATCTTCACGGCAGCAAGCTGGTCTCTAATCGGCACCGCATACGATGCTGCCGGCAGCTTATACTGATATCGCCTCAACTGTAGTCCAGTAAATTCATCAGCCAACTCCTCACGCAACCACCAACGTTCGCCCGGTTGGGCCAGATCTTTTCCGAATTTTTGATAAAAAGCCTCGTCAATCTGCCGAAGTTCGTACGGCGAGTAATTGTTGAGTATGTTCTCGACTGTTTTACTGTTGGCACCATAACCGGTGCCGCCGTTGCACGCATAGTTAAACTCTTCTGCGACTTTGGCAAAGTCGATCTGCCTAATCGGTTGATTCGGTTCCTCTGCAAATACACGTTTTTCTGCTGGTTGAGTTGCTCTATCGGACATTGCATCATCCTCTTACGTACACTCCACACTATTCTGTCATTTTGCAGGGTAAAAGAAGACCTAAGAAGATTGTTTTGCCTCCCGACCTTGCAGTTGAGGCTAGACTGACTTCTAGGGTTAGAATTGTTTTTTGGGATCAGTATCCCCTTCCGAACAGATGGATCGTGCTTCCAAGCTATAAAGCAACGGTCGATTGATGATACAAGAAGACAATCCGCACCACACCATTTCGATCATCAGTCAATTTGATGCAAATTGGACTGAAACAAACAGGCATCGGTGGTTGAGCAAAACGACTAGATATTATTGAGTCGGAAAACTTGCTCGTACCATCTTGCTGTTGGTGAGTCCAGGCAAGTGGTGCCACCGCGCTACTGTGCAAACTGGCAGTCTAGAAACTGATGTAATAACGTGGATTGACGACCTGTGAGGCTGGTCTTGTTGCGAAATCATCAGGTAGCAAGGCTTCGCTATTGCGCTGATGACCGCGGATGCGATGATGTTGCTACCCGTTCGAAACTGCCGCTAACTAGCTTTTCTACCTAACACCTGTCGCTGGCGGAATCATCGATATAAACCTTGTCAGGAGCCCCGGCTTCAGCGGTTTGTATTTGCGGCAACTAACTGTGCCGAGCGTCATACGCGAGGATGGATCGTATTCGGTGAGAATTTAGAGAATTTTTGGAGAGCCGACATTCTATGTCGAGCGCACGGAGCTCTAACAGCGTATTGGGCGATACCAAGCACCGAGTGGCCCGGTGCGAATCGGATCGCCTGATTTGTGCTATAAGCAATAGATAACTTCGCAAAACTGACTTCGTGCGGGTTGTTTTCTTGAAGCCTACTACCTCTAAGGTCATCGCGTACTCATGGATATCTTC
>CAZISK010000403.1:0-7366 GCA_964541355.1 uncultured Candidatus Obscuribacterales bacterium | reverse complement strand
TGGGACAGGGAGCCACGGGCGCTGTTTATCTCTCTCGAGACACCCTACTCAACAAGCAAGTTGCGGTCAAAATGCTGATGAAGACAAGCGAACAGCAGTTGGTCGCATTTCAGGAGGAGGCCAAGGCCACCTGCAAACTCAATCATCCGTCAATTGTCCAGGTTTTTGACTTTGGTATTACGCCTGATGGCACTCCTTACATGGTTCTGGAAAACGTAGACGGAATGAGCTTGGCGGAATGCCTGGCGGAGCTCGGCCCCTTTTCGATCGATGCAGCCCTGGATGTGATGCTATCCCTGTGCGCGGCTCTGAGCTACGCGCACAGCTGTGGAATTTATCATCGAGATATAAAGCCGAGCAACATAATCCTGGCGAATTCCCAATCATCAGTGCCTGAAGTCAAGCTTATCGACTTCGGCGTGGCGACGATACGCGACAGCTTCGGTCAATCATCCCCCACCGAAGACGCCATGCCGATTGGAACCCCAGCCTACATGTGTCCGGAGCAAATTAGAGAAGAGCAATTCGACGAACGCTCCGAGATTTATCAGCTCGGTTGCGTATTCTTCGAGCTTCTTATTGGAAAACCTCCATTTCAGGCTGACAGCGCAGTGAGCATCATGAAGAAGCACGTAAATAGTGCTCCGCCGCGACAGAAGTAAATGATTGAGTCCTGCCCGCCTGCGCTCGATGTAATCGTAGATGAATGCCTACGAAAGAACCCCTCTCATCGATATCCCAGTGCGGCAAAACTCGAGTCTGCGCTTCTCGACTTCAAGATCACGAGAGCGCGCACCGCATATGACACTGGTAAAAATCTCGATCTGATCCCTCAGTTGCACACGCTGGCTGCACCGGAAGAACACCACAAGGGCAAAAGTCGTGTTCGAACAGTGCTGGTGGCCATGGCTGCTGCCGCTACATTAGTAGTTGGATCACTGATCGCTTTTCGTTTTACGAAAATCGTCGAACGGAACGCTCCAGCAGCGATTAATCGGAATGACACAGCTTCCAGATTAAAGGAGGAATCCGTTGAAGACGAAAGACCGCCTTTCATGTACGCCCAAAATCCACTGGAGGAGAAGACGGATGCAATAGAGTTGAAGGTGCGCGATCATGGAAGAAAAACTACAGCAATTGTGACAGGTAGAGACTCGCAAGCAGCCGCTGAGGTCAACCCGGATACAGTCAGGATGCTCAATGTCAAGGATTGCAGGCTATCCGGACCAACCGCGTTCGAGCGATTCGGCAGATATTACAACAATCTGAGAGAGGTCTATCTCACAGAGTGCACCATTGGCGAGCAATGTTTTGCTGGTCTGGCGCGGGGACTCAAGCAGAACAAGAAGAATTCGTTGGACTCTGTCGGTCTTCGAAGCTGCCGCCTGGAAAAGGGTGTCTTCGAACATATCGCAGAGATTCCAAAATTAAAACATCTGACGGTTATTGATTGCATGATGGACGACGATGATCTGGCCTTTCTCAAGGGCTTGAAACTGAAAGAGCTGGTCGTCATAGAGACTCAACTGACGGACTCAGGTCTGGAGTATCTTCACGGCATGAAGAGTCTTGCTACCGTCCAACTGTCGATTCAACCAGGCATAACTGTTCGTGGTGTCAGAGATCTGCGAAAAAACCTTCCGGCAGCGAAGATATCGGTCAAAGCATTGAAGAGCTGGACATCCCTACCGGCAAATGGTGCCAGAGACTCGTCAGACCCATTACCAATGCTCCTGCCGTTGAGCCCGCCATCGCTTTGAGCGCGAAAACAGAATTCATCTGGAAAGCATCAGAGGGCTCAACGCCGGTATTTAGCGAACCGTTTAACTCTCATTCGCTTTGAGCGCAAGAACAGACCTCATCTGGATATAAATGACGGTCGCCGCGATGTACAGAGTGCAACCAAGCCAGTATGTAGCGGAGATACCAGCGAATAGTGACGTCATGATCGCCAATATTGATGCGACAACCGACGCCGCTCCATTTAGTGCCCAATACCATGAAAGCGTCTCATCGTGACCAGAACGACTGGCGAGTTTCAAACCGAGCGGGTAGACCATGCCCATGAAAAATCCGACTGGACAGATTAATAACACAGAGATAATCGCGCGCTCTGTAAGCGATCTTGACTCGAAGTGCGTGACGACTGGCGAAGTGAGCAAACCGGTAAGCACCATCGTGAGTATCAGAAAGACAAAGACTAGCTTCGAATTTGTCAATTTTGTTTTCTTACCTGTGGCAAAGCTGCCAATCCCTCCAGACGCCAGCAACGAAAAGAGGATGACAGCCAGACTCAATGTCGGACTTCCCAGAAATTGACTCAGCCTCTGCATCTGAGACATCTCAATCATCATGAAACCGAACCCGATAGAGACAAAATAAAAGACGAGCGGATTACCTCGGAGAAGCTGCAAACTTCGATTCTTCAGCCACAACGGAAAAACGATACAGAGAGTACTAAGTGTTACCGACACGAGCGTCACCAGAAGTAGTGCCTGTATGTCGAGCTGCCAACCTCCCCAATCCCAGCCGGTAACCAGCTTCTTGAAAAAATGCGTAAGTGCCCAATCCAGCTTTGTCATCTGAAAGAAATAAGGTCGGTCGTCAGTCGGTGGAGCCAGGTTGTGCTTACACTTCCGGATGAAACTGGGGTCACCCGATGCTATCGATCCCAGTGACTGATCCAAACATTGATCGGGAGAGAGCATGATCGGGAATTGCAGTTTCGTGCAGATCTCACGCATAAGCTCACCGTCGGCTTGGGTGATTGGTGACCGGGTCATTATCACCGTTGCCACTCCCGTAGTCTTCGATATCGGACCATAGACTACGAAGAGATGCTGTCGAGGATCGCTAACGCCGCTGTCCTTCAGCACGGAGGCAACCAAAGCTACGAGTCGGTAGAGCTCTGCAGGGTACCACCTCTGGTACCAGCGGGAGAATGTGACGACTCCTTTGTCGGTCAGGTGATCACGGAACTGTATCCACGCCTCCTTTGTGTAGATGGAGTTCTCTGTGAGCGCCAACGCTCCAGACTGGGTAGCCGCCCAAGTATCGATCAGGGACGCTTGAATGATGTCGAATTTTTCGTTGGTACCGGCGATGTAACTGCGCGCATCGGCGTTGATCAGCTTAACACCGGGAAGCGTTTCCAGATGCCCGGTAAAATTACCGAAGACCTTTTCTACGGTGTTCAAGACGGCACCATTTACTTCCACACCCGTGATCGACGGCTGTTTGAAAACAACGGCAGTCAGCACGTCGCGACCACCTCCAACTCCTATGACCAGCACCTTAGCGCCCTTTCGAAAGTGGTGAGCGACACTGACTACATCATAATTCAAATGTTTGACTTCACTTTCGTCTCCGCTATAGTGCGTCATGGCCGTCCCTGCGCACCCATCTATATGAAGCCAGAGTTGGCGCACTCTCAAGCCCAACGGCATCGCCCTACTCAAGGCCCATCCAGCCGGGTCGGACCAATTTTCTTTGTCTCCGACAACGTCAACGCGAGAAAAGCAATTCCATTTCTCGTATAGGAGCTTTTCGTCACGCTTGCCCTTAACGAAATAGACCGACACGAAGCGTTTGCCATCATTTGTAAATAAGCAGTTTGCTACAGCAAGCGATATGCACAGTATCGATATAAGCGAGCTTGCCAATCGATAGGAAGAATGTTTCGCACTTACTGAAAACAACAGACCGGCTACACCAACCACCGATGCCACAATAAAGAGCGCAGATGGAGCATCAACAATCGACAAGGTAACGATCACGAAAAAACAACCGAAGCCGGCACCGACCAAATCGAATGCATAGATCTTGCTGATTTGAGAGGGGAACTTAGTAAGAGCAATACCGATTACGACGCCACCAAAGAAGAATGGAACAGCGTTAAGTACGAAGTTGATCGAGAGCGAAATCAGAAAAGCTTGATGCAGTGGCAATTTGCTTGTAAGAAGCGGCGCTAACCCGAACGAGATAGTTGCAATCACCAGGGTTACTGCAAAACAGATTGAGTAAAACGACAGAGCCGGAACGATTCTCTCGTCGCTGAACCACTTCGGATTCAGATACACGAAAAGCGCTCCTGCAGTCATGCCGAACATGGTGATGGACACAGCCATAAAGGCGAAGTGATACCAGAAGAGCACACTGAAGATACGTGTTAAAAGAATCTCGTACGATAAGATAGCCAGTGCGGTAAGAGCTACTCCCAAAAGTATCAATCCGTCTACTGACGCCGCCCGATTTTGACCAGACGAAACGCTTGAATTGACTTCTGCTGGTTCGTTCATAATGGATTCAGTAAGGTGACCCGGATATTCTACATGAATAGTGCTCGGACGTTTCGACTTCAGAATCCTTCATGCGCGCCCAAGCTCGCCTATTCCGCACCAAGCGCGCCTTTCATCGCATTGACCAATAGCTTTTGAAAATGCAGTATCAGCTTTTCACTATTCAGCAGAAGGCGTCCTTTTGAAGGAATTCCACCAATTAAGCCACGCTGAACTGAACTGGTCAACTCATCGTCTTCTCGACCGACCTGTTGATTGAATTCGATGAGCTCCTCCGCCCAACCCTTGTCCACTTCGGGCGCGAAAAATTGGCTGGAGTATCCTTTTGCATGGTTCGGCCCATTCGGATTCCAGACATCGATTGTAAGGTTTGGAAAGCCCGGATTTATGCTGATTGTAAGATTAGGCCAGAGGAAATGGTATTGTGCCTGACTAACGCTACCGCGCGGATCATAGGCTTTAATCTTGGAGCTTCCTTCAATCGCACTCGCTCTTACCTCTCCCAGTTGAACGGAATACCATTCTTCCGTTTTAAGTTGATAGCTGTCCTGGTCTACGTCAATCGCCGCTGAAAATCCCGGATGCGCAATTGGGCAGTGGTAGCATTCGAGAAAATTTTCGAGCAGTGATTTCCAGTTGGCATCCGTCTTCCACTCGCTCTTACCGTACAGATTGAGACTGTCGAGGTCGATTCCAGCTGAGGCACTCCCGAACAGCATTCCAGCAAGGTTCAACCAAAGAATCATATGTACTTGCCCCGATGGACTAGAAATCGGGGTGAGATATGGACGTTGCCAAAGAGGGTAGAAGAAAAACGTAGTAGAGTATATTGAAATCAGAGTTCTATCGTTAGGTGCAAAAAAATGCAAAGACAACTTCTGCATCTCCTGTTGGCAACAGTTGGATGCACGTGGCTGCAACCGGCCTTTGCGGCGACCGACATGGAAGAAGGCATCAAGTTGTACCAGGCAAAGTCGTACGACAAGGCGCGTCCGTACTTCGAGAAAGTGTCGAAGAGTTCGCCCAATGCGTGGCAACCTCACTATTATCTCGCCAACGTAAATTTGGCTCTCGGTCGAATGTCCGTTGCT
The DNA here is from genome assembly GCA_964541355.1 of uncultured Candidatus Obscuribacterales bacterium. Lineage (GTDB taxonomy): Bacteria > Cyanobacteriota > Vampirovibrionia > Obscuribacterales > Obscuribacteraceae > JADYXR01. The sequence goes on along the minus strand of CAZISK010000403.1, from coordinate 1,977 downwards.
AAATACGAGTACGAATTATGTGAAAGACTTTGCAAAAATCCAAGCATTCTCGCACAATGTCAGACTGGAAAATCGTTGACAGAAAAACACATGAGAGCGACTAGTTCTAGCACAGGCACTGCATCTTCCGACAGCGACGCCAGTTCTGACTCCAAGAAAGAGAGCTCTCCGTCCATGACTCCCGCTCAGGCACAGGTTGCTAGTCGAAAAGAAGAGATCCTGAAACAAGCTAAAGCTGATGTAGCCAGGATCAGACAGGAAACAAAAGACCTCCTCGAACACGAGAAGGCTAATGCCAATCAGTTTTATCGTTATGAGGACGGCAGGATTGGCACGGACATCGACCAAAACCGCGAGCAAGAGATCAACAAAGACTGCGAAAACCGATGCCGCAAAGTCATGGAAGACGCAGACAGGAAAATCAATATGTTGAAATAGGGCGAAGACTCTCGGTTTGATGTGACAGAAGCGTCAGTGAGTTTAACCACCTATAGTATCAGGCACAAGTTGAAGAGCGACGAAGTTTTCCTTCGCTGCTTCTAATTGTTTGCATTGTCAACCCTGAATAATCAAGGTTGGCTGATCGTGAGATCAGGATACTTTTTGAATTTTGCCTATTCTACCGAGAGGCGCATGAGAACTGGCATATAAGTCGTTTGTACCGATGAGCAAATGTAAAGTCCAGTTTAGAAGACGTCGACGGCTACAAAGAGTTTGACAAAAACAGCATCAGATCTGGTGGCTATTTTTGATATTGAAAAAAGTCGAAAGCCTTTATTTGAGCCGACTTTTCAAGGTCGGCGATTCGAATAGGATTTGCCGATGGTTCTCAGGTTGTTCAACCGTCGACTCTTTGTGCGTAGACGACTTCAAATTTGGCACCAGCGTGAACCGCTCGAACGACGGATAGAGCTGCCTCTTGCTGTGTAATCGGAGCGCCTCTCAACTCCACCAGCACGCAGTCGACAATACCTTCCGGCGAGTCCCCACTTTGAATTAACGAAATGAGCGCAGCCTGGACTGGCGGTAAGCTCGGATTATAAGCCGCATTCTCAATATACGACCCCTGATAAATTCGATTGCGCGTTGTGGAAATCGCAGCCCCCGAAGGAGAATTGGAATACGGGCAGTAGCTCCTCATCGCCGCCTCCAATGCGGACTCTGCCAATTCAGTCGGCGCCTCGAAAGCCTCGAAAGTTTCTTGCAAACTCAGCTGCGCTCTTGACCACCCGGCAAAACCGCCGGCAATACCTAAGTGAGAAGGTCCGAAAGACTCAGGCAAAAGATGACCTAGTGAGGTCTCCACTGTCCCCTCAATAATGATAGTGAAATCGTCCATACCGAAGATCTCGCTCATAAATTGCCTGCAATGCCCACAAGGAGGCGCATTGACAGCCAGCGCGCGAAACTCACGCTCGTCATGGACAAATGCATTTCCAAAAGCTGACTGCTCTCCATGCACGGCATATCCGAGCGGCTGACCAGGAATCTCGATGTTGGATCCAAAATAAAGGTTGCCGCTTTTGCCGAGACAAACGGCTCCGACACGATAATTGCTGAGTGGAACGAATGCCCTGGATGCAGCATGTGGCAACAATGCCACCATCAGATCCTCGATCGGTTTTTCTTCTATAATCTCAAGCTCTCTGACAACTGAGGCTTCGATCATCCCCGAGTAACGCGGCTGCGACGTTAGCTCCATCAGTGTGTTGAGTCCGCGTTTACTCAACTCTGATTTTGCGGAATGGTCATGAGATCCAGACATTTTTTCGCGCCTCAAAAGGGGTGCCGAGCCCACTGATTGCCGATGTGTGAATCGACATTGAAGCCGATTATAGACAGTTCCCCATCAATCTGCAGGACTATGCTTTCTACTGCACCAATTGTTTAGAAACATGCACATATAGATATGCATCACATAAACAGCGTCAATCGACCAGTTTTCAAGCTGCTCGCCCTTAAATTTTTCTTCGACGA
>CAZISK010000402.1:0-7368 GCA_964541355.1 uncultured Candidatus Obscuribacterales bacterium | reverse complement strand
AGTCAGTAGAATCTCATTGGTACGGTTAACAATCGGTTAAGAGCACACCTGTGTTACATCAATTTTTTCTTTTCTCAACTCAGTGTTCACACTTGCAGAGTCCGCGATTCTTCCAGTGCACTGCAACAAGAGTCAAGTTGCCTACCGTTAAGCAGATTAACTCGCCCTTCTCTCCGAAGACCTGATGTCCGGCTGCGACGGCGAAAGTGACCAGTCCAAGACCGAAAATCATCCCCAGCAAAACCTCTCTTTTCTTGTGCTTCAAGTAGCCTGGGACGATTGCAAACAGCGCAAAAATCCAGATGAATGAAGCGATTATCAGGTGAGACTCGTGGGTCTCGAGAAATTGCAGCCCCAATAGCGGCAAGAAGGCAATAATAAAAGGCATCGCCAGGCAGTGGACCAGGCACAGGGCAGACGCAAGAATTCCCAGATTGTCTAATGATGAGATAGCGACGCTGATGACTTCTTCCTTGTGACCTGCCGCAGCCGGTGTTTGAACGGCTTCTGATTGATGGTCTTCAGAACAGCAGCGGTCATGGGCGGCATTGTTGTTAACAGTCATCATTCACCATTTAGAAATGAAACCCATTTCTATTGTGCGTTATGAAACGACATTTGCCAAGGTTAAGAAAATTGAGATTCTATAAAGGATTTAGCGGTTCTTAACCAAAGATCTACTTGGATAGGCAACCTTTGCAGGTTCCGAAGATTTCTAGAATGTGACCTTTTATCTGGAATCCATATTTGTGACGGATCCCGTCTTCAAGTTCCTCAATCAAGCACTGGTCTAAGTGTACGCTAGATCGGCAGCTTTCGCATACCAGGTGGTGATGATGCTCGCCCGGTTTTACCAGCTCGTATCGACGCTCCCCGTCTCCCAGGTCCACTGCCTGGACGAGACCCATGCTTACCAGAGATTCCAGAGAGCGATAGACGGTGGTCAGTCCGGGTGCCTTGTCGTCCTCTCCACGCATACGTCCGTGGATGTCTTGGGCACTCGACAGATCGTGAGCGTGCTCGAGCACCTCAAGAACTTTCTTGCAGCCTTTGGTGAGCCTCATCACTTTACTCCGAAGGATGCTGAGTACCGCTGAAATTGAGCTTACGCAGCTTGAGCCGATCAATATGTTTCGACATTCTAACAAGGTAAGCCAATGTATGGAGCATTTTAAAACGAACGGAATGGGATTTCATTTGGGATATCTGATTTTTGCAGGTAAAACCGGTGGCACTCTGTTGGAGCTTCATGCGCTTAACTACTATGTGTGATTCGCCGGATACATGATGGGCAAGTTGTAACTATATTAGAATCTATGGAATGAGTTCGGGGTTCTCGGTCTATCCGGCTTGCAAACAAGGAAATAAGCGGTAACGCATGAATCAGGAAAAGGACAGTAGCGACAATGAAGAAAAGTTGAAGCTGGACTCCTCGTTTCAAAAGAGTTTTCGAACGACCCATACGAATCTCGAAAAGATTCAGCTTGATACGAAGACTGTTTCGATCGCTGGTAAGAACCCCGGCGCACCGTCGGTAATCGAAAGTCAAGTTGCTGTGGCTGATGCGACGGCACATCCTCCTGGAGGGTGGCATGCTCCGCACCATCCCTGGTTGCTCGGCAGCCATGGCGGCAAGAAAAAGCCTTTGGCTCTGCACTCGAGGACCACGCCGTCGACAATTCCTCCGGATGATTCGTCGACGTTTCCATCGAAAGCGAGCCTCGAGGTCTTGAGGAAGATAGCTACTTCTAATCAGGACGATGAGAGTTCGGCTGGTGAGAGCGAGCCTGTTGCGGCACACTCCGAGATGGCGAAAGAACGGAATTCAAATTCTGGTTTGGACAAGCCCGGACCGGCACTTGCGGCTACGCCCGCGCCAACTGAGGACGGTGGCACTTTCTTGCAACTAGAGCAGGAAGAAGGAGCGATCAGCTACGCGATCCCAAGTCGGGTTTTAGACGCCCACGATGAAGAGCTTCTCGCACCGACTATCGAAGTCTCCAGGGCTTCTCCACCGGGTCAACCGCTCGCTTCTGCACAAGCAGAAACACCTGCCTCGACTGACGATTCAGAAAGTCGCTTGCGAGCTGCGATTGAGGAAAGCTCATCTCAGAAGTGGACGCCGCCAGGTTTGAAGAAAAGGCACGCTGTTGGTCACAAGATGGCAGAACCGATTAAGCTGCCGAGCTCTGATGTGAGTCGCCCGGAGGCGGCGGGACAGATAGAACTTTCGAGTCCAACTGTGCAACAGAGCACGCCGCTAAAGAGTGCTCAAGCTCGGTCTAACGAGCAAGCGCTCGAACCGCAAGCCGTGTCTGAGCAAGCGCTATCTCCTGAGCAACCAATATCTCCTCCGTCGGCGCTCGCACCAGACTTTGGTATACAAAGCCCACTGGACGACTTCCCCGCGACGGTGCATGGAATCAATGTCCCGTCCGCACCTTCGGGGATTCGACAGGAGCGTCCTGTGGACGGACCAGCGCGGAGCAATGGAGTTCTTCCGGAGCTGGACACGCCGTTATTTCAAAATCAACCGCCATCCGCATCAATCACGGCGCCTGGTGAAGCTCCCGGAGCACAGAAAAGACCTCGAAGGTTATCTTCTTATATCGACAAACAAATCGCCACACGACTGGGAGACGACCCGAACGCGCAGAGCGAGACGGATATACCGAGTCCGGAGCCAAGTACAAAATCTCCACCAGTGAAATCGATTGCACTTTTAGTGGCCGTTGTTGTCGTAGTGCTTGTTGGTACCACAATTACTGGATGGATGATTGCAACTTCCGGAGTGAATTTGCTATCCAAGTCCAGCGCCGGCAACTGGGAGCAACTGGCACTGCAAGCAGATGCGGCAATCAACAATCGAAGCTGGTCGGAAGCGATCGACTATCTGACAAAGGCGATAAGCGATAACCCAAACCTCGCTTCTCTGTATCACAAGCGCGGATTGGCCAGATTGCAGCTTCACGATCAACAGTCATGCCAAGCAGCCCTTGAAGATTTTGATGCCGCGCTTACTCGAAAGTCCGATCTCTGGGAGGTCTATCTGGATCGGGCCGCAGCCCGTGTCGCGCTCGGGCAGTATCGGGAAGCGATAAATGATTACGATCGATTGATCAAGAGCGGCAAGGATACGAGCAAAGTTAGATTCGGTTTGGCACTGGCAAAGTATTATTCAGGAGAATACTCGGAAGCCGAGAACGGACTCCGGAAGATTCTGGACAAACAACCGGGTAATCCTGAAGTTGTCATCGCCCTTGGTACCACGATCTATAAAGGACAGAAGGACGAGATCGCTTCGGTGAATCAGTATCTGTCGGCGCAAGGTCCGATGAAAGACTCTTCCGGTTTGGCTCTTCGTAATCTTGCAATCCTGGCTTTCGAAAAAGGGCCGAGTTACTACAATGAGGCAAGAAAGTACTATAGCGACGCTATTGATATCAGCCCTGGTGACGCTAACCTTTTCAACGAAAGAGGAATTTTGCGATGGTATCAAAAAGAACCACTTGGAGCCATCAACGACTTTAAAAGCGCTTTGGGACGCGATCCTGGTTTAACCTCAGCCCAGGATAATTTGAACTTCGCCTGTAATGCCTTAATTCAAAGCGGTCGCGAGAAAATAAAAGCGCAGCCTAAGTCGAACATTGGATATGCTCAAGTCGCCTTCGGATTGTCAAAGCTTGATCGATTCAAGGATGCGCTCTACTATGCCAACGAGGCGCTGGCGCTTAATCCGCGAAATGCAGGCGCCTATGAGGTGCTTGGCACATGCTACAAGGAGCTGGGCTTATATGAGGACGCCATTCAGCCGCTTAGTGTCGCAATTAGTGTTGATAACACCAACGGTGACGCATATGCGCAGCGCGCTTACGCCAACTATCGAAGCGGACATTATCCGGACGCATTGTCGGATGCCGAACAAGCAATTCAAATCGACAATACTCTTACCACGCCTTATACGGTTAGAAGCACGGTCCTACTGAGTCGCGGCGACTATGAGTCGGCGCTGGCTGACAACAACAGATTGGTTACGCTGCAACCAAAGAATGCTTCCAACTATAGTAACAGGGCGCTGACCTACATTGAAGGTAAGCGGGTCAAAGAGGCGGAATTAGACCTGCGAAAATCAATCGCAATCAATCCAAATCACTGGCATGGCTTCATCTGCCTGGGAAATTTGATGTTTGATATAGGCAACCATGACGAGGCACTTAACCTGCTCAACAAAGCCGTGACAATCAAGCCTGGTCAGGATACTTATCCTACGCGGATATTCTACTTCGAGGCTAACAGGCAGCTCGACAAGGCCATCGATGATTGTTCAAAACTGTTGGCTATTAATCCATACAACGCAGGCAACTATAGATTAAGAGGTACAGCATATTCATTGGCAGGCAGATTCGTTGAAGCTCAAAAGGACTTCGACGCCGCCCTGAAGATCAAGGAAGATGATGAAGGTTACTCAGATCGCGCGGCAAGCTATCTGAGACAGGGACAACTCGACAAAGCCGACAAAGACATTCAAAGCGCCCTGAGGTTGAACCGCAAAAGCGCATCCGCACTGACTAAGCAGGCGCTATCCTCGATCATTAAGAAGGATTGGAACAGTGCCGTGTTATCAGCAGACAAGGTAATAAAGGAAAACGGTTGGGAGGATGCGCGCACTTATCCTGCGCTTCTGGCCAAATGGGTGGCGCTCAACTGCGAAGGGAAGACGATACTTTCACGGGAGGTCTTGCTCAATTGCAAGAACAACGCTGAGAACTTTCCCTGGCCAACACCAGTGGTTCGATTTTTGTTAGGTGAGATAAGCTTCGATCAGTTGAAAAATCAGTCCAAGAATCTAGGAGAACTTACCGATGCTTTCTATTACGGCGGCATGAAGGATTTCTTCGAAGGCAAGAAGAGCGAAGCGAAGGAAAAACTGCGTTGGGTGATCTCTGATGGTCTGATGCTGAATTCAGAGTATTTGCTCGCTCAAAAGGCGCTTGAGTGGATGGGTGCCGAGGGGTAAATTAAATGAAGATTCAATCTGGAAAATCAGCTCTAGCGATCAGGTTAATCATCCTGTCGATTCTGGCTCTTCTTCTCTTGGATGCCATCCCTTCAAGAGCGCAAGATTACGGTAATATAACGCCACCGCCGCCGAGACCACGGCGAGCCTACTCCACTGTCGACAATTATTTGCGAACTCATGGTGGAGCCTCGATGCAGACTGAAGCGACGCCTCAGAGACGGCGCAGGGCATACACCACTGTTGATAGTTACGTCAAAACCAGTCCCCATAGTTCAAAGCATCGCCGAGCATATGAAACGGTGGATCACTTCAGTGGCACCACCGGCGATGCGAAAAAACCGCAACATCGAAAGTCGAGCGCTTCGACGGCGGTCCATGAGAGCCCGAAGGTTCAGGATTCCGATGCGGTTCAGGTTCCAGTGAGTTCAGAAAGCAAGCTGAAGCAACCCGTTAAGTTGAACAAGAGCGATACCCAATCGGAAAGTAAGAATGAATCGAAATCACCCGTGCAGCATGAAGCTTCATATGAGCTGTCGGATGATGTAACGGGAAGTTTGACGGCTACAGCTAGTGTAGGAAAGTTCAAATCACTATATCCAAGAACAAAACTCGCGCCGCCGGATGAGAAGGTGTTCGATGTCCCAGCAGGTAAGCTTGGGGTAATTCCGCCACCGCAAATGCCTTTGGCGCCGACGAGTTTAGGTGGTTTCGAACTCTCGTCCAATAGCAGGCAACACCGCTAGGTGTTGCTGTCCCAGGTAAGACAAAATCGTCTTCCATCGATTTTGGTGATTCCGCCATTGACGCCGACGAGTTAGCGGTTTCGAGCTGTCGTCCAATAACGGGCAAGACCGCTAGGTTTCACTGTCCCAGGTAAGACAAAATTGTCTTCCATCGGTCTTCGAGTAGTGGCTCCTTGTTGGCGCGCAGTCGTTCGAAGTCCTTGCGAATTGATTTCACCGATTTGTATCGTTTGCGCGGGTCGAACTCCAGCATTCTAAGAATCACCATCTCCACGTTGTTCGGAATCTCATATCGACGGCGGAATTTTGCTGGAGCCGGATCGACGTGCTGGTCCTGCACCTCCTGCACTGTTCTTCCACGGTAAACCGGTTTTCCAGTTATCGAGTGAAAAAAGACACAGCCAAGATTATAGATATCGCCCGCCATCGTCGGACATTCGCCGCGAAACTCTTCCGGACTCATGTAGAAGACATCGTTGCAAGTATAGTTGCGAGAGATTTTCAACGGTTGTTCTATGTTATTTGACAGGGCGTTCGTGATACTAAAATTGGTGAGCTTGACAGTATCGATCTTGTTGACCGATTCGACTATACCGACCGTTCTCGGACGCAGGTGACCGTGAATCACTCCAACCTTGTGGAGCTCCTCGAGTGCCTCGCACACTTGAATACATATATCAATCGCTCTGGGTAGATCTAGAAAGCCCTCGTCCTTAATAATGGTTTCTAGAGTCTTTTCTGCTGGTGCGTCCAGGATCAAGAATTTGGTCTTTGTATCAGTTCGCCAATCGTAGACTGTGGACAAATGAGGATGTGTCTGCTTTACGAGCAGTTGCGCTACAGTTTCAATTGGTAATCCTCCGGTCAAACGAGCTACACCGGCCGTCACAAACCGAACGACCAGTTTGGCATCAAGGCTGGTGTCACGCACGAGAAATGCTTTTCCATTTTGGCATTCATCTATTCTTTCCAAAATTTCGTATAAGTCTGGTACATCAGGATCGATAAGCTTATCAGCCGGCGTTTCAGGAGCCGCTTGACCAGAGCACTTAGTACAGAGCAATGAAGGATCGACGACCGAATCTAAGTCATTCTGGACAGGCAATGGCTCATCGCACTTTGGACATGTTGCGATGAGTTTGATCGTGGGCGCGTCGTCAGATGAATAATCCATGGCGAGTGATATTATTTTAGCAAATTTGGCATGCCTACTCTTAACTTGCTCTCCACTTCGACGTCGGGTCTTCTTCGTTTAAATTCGTCGATCATTGCAGGCGTAATAGTGGGTGGAGGAAAGTCCAAGTTGAAGGTCCTGAGCGTTCTGATTGATGCAATCTCAGTGAGGTTCGCCGGGGTGATTGTACTTGCGCTTAAGTCAAGGGTTTCAATCGGCAAGTTGATGATCTTGTCGAAACCTGTTATCGCATCGCCTGTGTTGATAATAATAAGAGTATCCAAGTTCTTAAATTCCGAGAGTCGACCTAAATCTACAGTCTTGAGTCCTGAGCAGTACTTGAGTTCGAATCTCGTTAGTTTGTCAAACTTGGAAAGGACCTCGAATCTTTCGTCATCGACATTGCAGTCCATGATCGCCAACTCTTTGAG
>CAZISK010000401.1:0-7371 GCA_964541355.1 uncultured Candidatus Obscuribacterales bacterium | reverse complement strand
GGGTTGATCGGTTTCATCGACAACACCGGGAAGCAAGTAATCAAGCCCCGTTTTCAAAATGCTTACCCAGAGCCATTCTTAGAAGGAAGGGCTAGGGTCTCTTTGCGAGGTAAGTCAGGCTATATCGACAAAACTGGCAAGTTCGTCGTTCTACCAGTTTTTGCAGACGAGTATCCCAACAGCTTTTCAGAGGGGTTAGCAGCTGTCAAATCCAGCTCTTCACCATATCTGGTCGGATATGTCGACATAACTGGGAAGCTATTGATAAAACCACAGTTCGCGGGTGGCGGCCAGTTCCACGAAGGTCTAGCCAACGTTGCTTTTTCAAACGGCTCGCACGGCTACATTGACAGATCAGGGGCCATCGTAATAAAACCCAGGTTTCATGTTACCACCAGTTACTTCGGGCCCAGCCTCGACCAATGGCTGGAGCGCTTGAATGTAGATTTTTCAGAGGGTCTGGCTCTTCAATTTGAATAGGCGATCCCAGAAACGAATTTTTATCTGTCTTAGCGTTGAATCCTGTTAGGCATCGTTCCGCACAATACGCATTGCGACCTTGTCGTCGGTAAAATGGGTAGCCTTACCGGCCTCATAACTGATCGAAAAGTAAGCTCGTATATTGTCGGAAGCTTCCTCGAACACCTCGTACATCAAATCTTTTTCGTGAGCGGACAAAGCAGAGCGCTCCAACCATTTCTTGATATCGGTCGCTTCCTTAGTCTCCTTCGAACGAACAATTCTTAGACCAGCAGGTCCGCACATGTCGCTCCACTCATCCAGAGTATGGACCGTAGTGAATGTAGAGTCGCGCAGCCGTCCGATTTTCTCTATAAAATGGCGATACTCAACTACATCCGGCACGACTCGATCGACAATGATCATGGCACCATCGCGCTTCAAAACTCGGCACATCTCCTGAAGAGCGCTCGGAATATCGTTGAAGTGGTGTGTGGCAAAACGGCACGTGACTGCGTCGAAATCTTCATCGGGAAACAAGAGCGATTCGACCTGCATAACGAGCGCCTGCACGTTGGTAACGCCTGCATCTTTGATTTTGTCACGACACTTGTCTATGGCCTTCGAGGAAGAATCCACGGCAACAACTTCGCTCACGTGCGGCGCGATCGTGAGGGCGGTGTCTCCGCGACCGCTCGCCGCATCGAGAACGCGCATGAACTCTGTCGGCTGCAAGAACTCTAAAACGCTAGAAGGATCCATCTAATCACTCCTTTCGCTATAGCTCGCGCTGCACGAGGGTGTCTCCCACAGCACCACCTCTGATACCGGATGTCCTTCTTCTTTTGCGAATTCGTATATCAGACGCGCGATGTTCTCCGCTGTCGGATGACAATCGAGCACTTTCACAGGGTCTCCTTGCGACAACAAAATCGGCACGAAAGGATCTTCTCGATAAAGAAGCATCCGATGATCGAACTCGGCATCGATCCATGGAGAGACAGATTTCTTGATCCCTGAGAAGTCAGCAACCATCCCTTGTTCATCGAGACTATTGGCGCTCAAGGTAATGATCACTTTACCGTTGTGCCCATGCAAATTTCGGCACTTGCCATCGTAGTTGATGAGGCGGTGCCCATAGCAAAAGGAAAGCTCTCGGCTGATTTTATGCATAAGCTCAACATGATATACGACTTGTGGTCAGCGGAGCAATCTTCAGGCGACCCAAGAAAGTGTTGCCGCTTCAAATAAAGCAACAGCACGCCCCAAGAACGCGTTGCCGCTTCAAGTAAAGCAGCACGCGATCCAAGAAAACGTAACCGCTTTCAAATCACGCAGCAGCACGCCCTAAAACACGGTATCGAATCGCTTCTGCCAGATGGGAAATTGTAACGGCTTCTACATCGTCCAGGTCGGCAATCGTCCGCCCCATACGCAGGACTCGATCGAAGGCCCGGGCGGAAAGACCCAGACCCGAGACAGAACGAGCCAGGAACCGCCGAGTCTCTTCATCTATCAGACAAACCTTGTTGAGCATATCGTGGGACAGTTGGCCGTTGTACGAAAAGGACGAATCACGCAAGACATTGCGCGCCTTCTGTCTCTCGACAGCGCGCAGCACTCGCAAGCGCATGGACTCGGAACTCTCTGAAGGCTCCCTCTTCGCGAGCTCATCTTCATTGAGACGATGGACCTCCACGTGAATGTCGATGCGGTCGAGAAGCGGTCCCGATAGTCGGGCCCAGTAACGATCGGCTTGAGCCGGAGTACAGACGCAGTACTTGGACGGATCCCCACGATGCCCGCAGGGACACGGATTGCAGGCGCCGACCAGCAAGAACGACGCCGGATAGGTCAGAGCCTGCGCCGCCCGGCTGATCGTTACTTTGCGAGTCTCCAGCGGCTGACGAAGATTGTCGAGGTGGCTTCGAGTGAACTCCGTCAGTTCGTCGAGAAAGAGGATGCCCTGGTGACTCAACGAGATCTCACCTGGTCGGGGAGTCTTGCCTCCGCCAATCAGGCCAGCCACCGACGAACTGTGGTGAGGAGCACGAAATGGTCGTTGCTTGATCAATGCTGGCCCGCTGTTAAGCAACCCTGCCACACTGTATAGCTTGGTTAAATCTAGAGATTCTTCAAAAGAGAGTGGAGGCATGATACCAGGCAAGCGTTCCGCCAACATAGATTTTCCGGCTCCAGGGGGTCCAACCATAAGCACGTTGTGCCGGCCGGCAGCTGCTATCTCCAGGGCACGTCGGGCGCTGTTCTGTCCCTTCACCTCGCTGAAATCGGGGAACGGCACCACATTCAGTACCTCTCTCTGAAAGTCGTACTGATAACCCCCGTCAAATGCTGCTCCATTCCGCAGCTCTTCCACGATAAGGACAGCCTGACGCAGGTGACTAACCGGATACACGGTCAACCCTTTTACCAGTGCAGCCTCTTCTGCATTTTCGTCAGGGACGATAATGCCCGCCGCGCCAGAATTCAAACAGCTCATCGCCAGAGGCAGAACCCCGGAGACCGACCTGACCGCACCATCCAAACCAAGCTCACCAATCATCCACAATTTGGATAGATTGTTGATAGGAACAAACCCACAAGAAGCCAATATGCCGATTGCAATCGGCAAATCAAAGGATGGTCCGTCCTTCCTGGTATCAGCAGGCGCCATATTTATCACCCACTTCTTTGCGGGAGGCAATAAGTAAGAGCATGCCTTGATCGCAGACCGGACACGGTCCTGCGACTCCTTGACGGAAGCGCCTGGAAGACCGACTACCTGAATCTGGCCGATTCCGCCTAAACAATCTACCTCGACTTCAATACGGTATGAATCAACGCCTGTCAGTCCACCTGTTAATACGCGAGCGAACATAGATACACCTCCTGACGACTTTCATAGCCTCTCAGTCTTAATTACGGTCGTCCGGAGGAAAAAGTTCAAACTGAAAAGCGCTGATTTGCTCAAATCAATTTCTCGCGCTACGTTATCATTCAGACATCTGGACAGGGAATATGTAAGATGTGAACGATGGGGCAATTTCAGATGTTTGGCAAGTGGGTGAAACGTTCGAAGGAGTCCAAGACGAATTCATCGTCGTCGTTGCCGTCATCGACGGACGAGAAAACATCGACGGAGGCAGAAACTTCGACGGACGCGGAATCATCGGCAGTCAAGTCACCATCGGCAGTCACGATCAAAGTGACTTTGCCTTCCAACAAGAAGTGTCCGGCTTGCAACACCGAATATCCTGACGGCAATCTTGTGGTCTGTCCCAAAGACGCAACAATGTTGCTTAGACCTGTACCTCCGAGCAACTGGTACGAATGGCGTGAGACCACCCGCTACTGCCCGAAATGCAAGGCCTTGTATTATGACTATTTGCCTCAGGTGTGTGGCCGGGACGGCACCAAATTGGAGCCATTCAAAGACAACCCCTTCAGTCCCCCCATATTGCAGGAGCGCTTTAAGCTCGCACGATTCATCGAGCGTAGTGAAATGTTCGAAGAGTATGAGGCTCTCGATTTAGACACCGACAAGCCGGTCCGAGTCAAATTATTGAATCGGCACCTCAGTCAGGATCAACGTACGGTATCCAACTTATTTAAGTATGCGCGACCTGCCCTTGGATTGACTCACGACAGAATTATCACTCTCATAAGTGTGAACGCAACCGATGAAGGAATACCATACCTGATAACAGACCTCGTCGAGACTCGGACGCTCTCTGAAGAGCTAGGAACGAGGAAGTTCTTCACACCATCCGATGCAAAGAAGATCTTCGCCGATTTCCTGAGCGCGATTCAATGCGCCCACGATCATGGTATCGTTCATGGTGGCATTTCGATGCACAACTTGTTTCTCCATTGCGGCACCGATTCACTTCGAGGATACGTCGCCAATTTCGGTATCGCCGAACGACTCTTCAGGGAGATGGACTGGACCGGTGCTTCGACGAATACTCACACTGCAAATGTTTATGGAGATCCATCCACAATCTGTCCGGAGTTTTGCGTCGGTACAAGACCTACCCCAGCAAGCGATATCTACCAGATAGGATGTTGTCTCTACCAGTGCCTGAGCGGTGAAATCCCGTTCGAACGCGACACTATGCCTATGATACTGATTGCCCATATGTCGGACCCGCCTGACGACATCCGCAAGAAGAAGTCCGAGATCAGTCCCGAATTGGCAGAAATTGTATACAGGTGTCTCAGTAAAGAGCCGGCCGGCCGCTATCCATCGGCACTAGCTCTATCCCAGGCTCTTGCCAGTGAGGTCACGGAGTAATGTTCTCCAAGTGGTTCCAGGCTAAGCAATCCAAGAAAGATGCTAAGCAGAGCGAGCCCAATCATGATGAGGCGCCGCCCTCCACCGAGCCGCAGACCGACGGTGCTTTAATCAGACAACATCGAGTCTGCACCTATTGCGGTGCAGCCTATCGATTTGCCGGCTTCACCAACTGCCCGCGCGACGGTGAGAAGCTATCCGACGGACTCACCAAGGATGACGTCGATCAGTTACCATGGGCGGAGCAAAGCTACTTTCGAGATACGAAGTACTGTCCGGAGTGTGGGGAGTTCGCAACCACTGCGGAAACCACCACATGTGATGCGGACGGACAGACACTGATTGCATACGTACCGCGTCCAGGACCGATTTTGCTGAAGAGATTTCAACTTGTCTCTTTCCTGTTCAGCAACCTGCCGGTAGACATGCATCAGACGTCCCGAGTGTTCCGAACGGACGATGATTCGTCTTACCGGAACACGCCAATGGAAGTCTTTCTCGCTACGGATCTGGAGAGCCAAAAAACGGTCGCCGTAAAAAGACTGCACTGGGACGATGAAACTACCGTTGAGCGATTTCAGACGACAGCGGCATCCGTTGCGGGACTAACTCATGACTACCTGATTTCGGTTGTTGAGGTCGGATCGCAAAAAGGTTGGAAGCTGCTCATGGTAACCGATCATCCCAATGCTCGACCTATGAGCACATGGTTGGAAACAGAGAAGCGGCTCGATGAAAAGACAACCATAAAAGTCTTCGCAGAAATCGCCTCCGCCCTCGAGTTCGTTCACTCTCACGGTATCGTCCATGGGGCTCTCAATCTGCACAACTTGTACTTGGAGCGTTCCGGTGAGGAATTCGTCGGACTGCTGGCCAACTTCGGAGTAGCCGAACGTATGTTTCAAAACATGCAGTGGCAGGGAGTCTCCACAGAAACCAATACGGTAAATGTGTTTGGCGATCCAAGCGGCATGTGTCCGGAGTTCTGCAAAGCCCTCAGGGCAACGCCTCTAACGGACGTATACCAGCTGGGCAGCGCCATGTATCAGGCTGTGTCCGGTCACCATCCTTTTCGGCGACGGACCTGGCCGATGGTCATGATGGCACACTTGAACGAACCACCGGACCCAATTGAAGACGTCGAGGTCAGCGAGCCCTTTAGACAGATCTTCATGACCTGTCTCAACAAGAATCCGGCGGACAGATTTGCCGGTGCCGGCGCTCTCACAGAAGCTCTGCGCAGCCTCTAGAAGCTCACTCCACAGCGGAGGCAAAAGGAGAATTCCGGATGCTTGGGAGAGTTGCAGTGCGGGCAATTTTCTTTTGCAGTCGACGACTTCGCACTGGAACTCGAGGTCGAGTGAGACTGCTCAAGTGCTTCGGTCGAGTGCGGTTGCTCGAGCGCTCCGGTGAAATCGAAAGTGTAGTTCGGAGCCTCGAAGCGCTGAAATGAAAAATCGAATGAGGGCTGTGGGAACGGCGTTTGTTGATACGTGGTTCCGACGGTATCTCCCAGAGTTTGCATAAATCCTTGCACCTGAGATTCCGATGCCGTCGTCGGGACCGACTCAGCTGAAGCGGAATCTGAAGGCAATTCCGATTTTCCGGAACGTACGAGATCTGCTGATTCTGCCAAAAGCGGGGTTGGCGATTTAATCTGGACGGGAGGTTGTTCCACAATCGGTTCTGCCAGAAGCGGGTCGGGCGACTCAATCCGGACGGGCGGTTGTTCCACAGTGGGTTCTGCCAAAGGCGAGGTTGGACACTCAGTCTGGACGGGAGGTTGCTCCATACTACCGGGAGGTTGTTGAACCTGTGGCTGTTGTCGCCACTTACTTTCTAGAGGAAACTCCGCTACACCTTGCACTCTTATCAAGTCTTGATTCTTGTCGATCTCAATTGATGATTCGACAGTTGCTGCAGCTCCCGATGGTTCTACAGACTGCGCTGTGGGTGGTTCGGCAAGACCATGTCGTTCGGCATTCGCCGACGAATTGCCTGTCCACATAACGGGCAACTCGGAAGGCTTCGGCAATGACCCTGACTCAACCTCGTCACTGGCGGAATGCAGCTCCGCAAGATGATGTCGTTCTGCATTCGCCGACGACTTGTCTGTCCACAAAACGTGCAACTCGGAAGGCTTCGGCAATAACACTGACTGGCCCTCGTTACTGACAGAATTCAGCTCCTCTTCCCTGTGCTGAGCGAGGATCTTTTCGGCCTGACGTACCTTACGTTCAAGCGTGTCCAGCGCATGTATTTCCTCGGCACTTGTCGTGACAGAATCTTCGGAGGACAGCCTAAGATCGGCCTTCGACTGCAGCGCCTTAAGCGCCTGGCGTTGCCGCTCTTCGAACCTGACATTGTTGGCGATAGCCCAGAATGTTCCAACAACAGACAGAAAGATGTAGCACTGAATAGCGACATGCAAGTTCAATGCGAACAGCTGGTAAACCCAGGCAGCGATGAGTATCGGCAGGCAAGCGCTACCACCTGCGTACATCGTCCCCAGACCGACACCAGGCAACAACAGATTGAGAATCCAGACGTACAAGATGCTCTTGCGCTCGTTTTCAAATCCGTCCAACTTCAACCGCTCAATCCCCTAGACGCTGAAA
>CAZISK010000400.1:0-7386 GCA_964541355.1 uncultured Candidatus Obscuribacterales bacterium | reverse complement strand
ATCAAATTCTTCGCAACTCCGCCTTATCACGGCACGTTCGCAGAATACTTCATTCACGATGCCAACTTCACGTTCAAACTACCGGACAACGTAAGCTTTGAAGAAGGCGCAATGTGCGAGCCTCTCTCCGTAGGCATCCACGCCGTCAGGCAGGGTTCGGTCGGTTTAGGATCGCGAGTACTGATCTTCGGTGCCGGTCCTATCGGTCTGGTCAACGTTCTCTGCGCTAAAGCAGCCGGAGCCGGCATCATCGCTGTTGTAGAAACACACAAGAATCGCATCAAGATGGCGAAAGAATGTGGCGCAACGCATGCATTCGAGACATTCAATCAAGATGAGATTCTGGAACTTGGACTTGATGCCACATATGGTGAAGGCTTCGATGTAGTTATCGAATGCTCAGGCGCAGGTCCAGCAGCTCAAACAGCCGTGAAAGCGCTGAAGCCGGGCGGCACCATGGTGTTCGTCGGACTGTTCAGCCAACTTGAAGTGCCAATGGACTTGAACGCCATCACGCAAAAAGAGCTCACATACAAAGGCGTCTTCCGCTATCGCAACACATACCCGACAGCGATCGATCTGATCTCGTCTGGAAGACTGGATGTGAAGCCCTTGATCACGAAGCGCTTCCCGTGGCAAGAAGTGAAAGCTGCTATGGATTGCGCCCACAAAGAGGCAAGCAGCCAGATCAAAGTAATGACCGAGTGGTAACAAAACAAAGTCTTCTACAACTCATCTACAATCGCACAGCAGAACGCTCCTCACTCGAGGAGCGTTCTTTTCTATGGATTCATGGCGTTGGTCTGCCACCGCTGGGCAAGGTCGACTCGTACCAGAAAGACCTTCCACGCGTCGCCTGCGGTGAAGACCAAGCTTCAGCCATCGCAGTACATGCATGTAATGATGATGTAATGCTGCGATTCCTATGATTGTCCCGACTCGATAAGGACAGCATATATGAACACGACAGCAGCAAACTACCTTTTCTATCTAAATCAACTTAACCTGACAAGCGCATCCAAACGGAGCTATTCATCAAGATTCACTCGGTTTTGGAATTTCGTAGTTCTAGACCCGGAGAGGATCATAAAGCTGGAGTCGGGCGAAATTGAAGGTCTGATTGCCAGTTATGCACAACACTTGCAAAACCAGGGGCTGAGAGCATCTTCAATAAACAGGTACATTAGCACCATTGCCTGCTTGTTCAACAGTTTCGCATCACAACAGATTACTGTACCCAGGCTGCAGGAGCCGTACACTTTAACCAAGACGCTTAAAGCCTCTGAACAAAAACTTCTGAACCGCATCCGGCGCCAGGGCTCCTCCTTGCGACAACTGTGCAAGTTGCTGCATTCTGGCCTGATCGTCAAAACGGACGAACTGTGCCATAGAGTCGGTCTCAGAATAAATTACGAGAAAAGGCAAGCCCATAAGAAGAGCTGCGATCCGCTTCTTCGGCAATCGTCGAAGCAAGTTGAAGGCGCCCGATTTCTTGCTTTGCACAGATGTTTCCTAGCAACTTTGCATTCCGTTCTCAAAGTAAACCACTATCCTCCGGCCAAGACAACATTGCTAAGCGACCGCGGCAATCAATAATCATACGGCGACCAGTCTGACAAACAAGGCGGGTCGGACAGCTACCGGAGATACAACGTGCCTTGGCTGTGACAATCAATTTCAATGGAATTGGGTAAGCAAACTACCACACATCAAACACTGAGCTCTGCTTCTCGAAGATTGTTCGAAAGCAACGACTATTTCAGAGATTTGGTTTTTAACGCTGCTTGAGTATCTGACAAATCCCGCCTTCTGCTCATAGAGAACCGACAGTCACATCAGTTACTGTACTTACAAGCACACATAGATCAATTCGGTCAGCTGAAGCCAAAACCAGCACTCCCATCGAACATAGAAACGCGCACGTCCACCGGCTATATATGGCTGGATGACATGCGCCGACGGTATTCCTTCACCGAAGACCTTCAGTTAACGGGAAATCGGTCGAGGCTTCGCCCGCTCTGCGTCTATGGTGCCAGGATTTCCACTGTAAGGAGATCCGAGGGAATGATAACTAGCGCAAGATCTTCCCGAACAACTTTATGCGCTCAAAACGCCCTGATCGGAGTGCAATCATGTTCAAGCGTATCCTCCGTCTTCTGCCACAGATCATAGTTCTCAGCGTGATTCTAGGACTACTTAGCGTCGGCGTCGCCGCCCTTTTGGGCGGTAACCTGCTCTCTGCCGCGCTCTTCGGTCCTGGATTGGCAGTAGCAATCTACGCCACCTATGTGATGGACACATACGGAGATTGGTAAAGTTCGACCGCTCGAAGACCGACGCGAACTTGAACAATTCCTGTCAACCGACCTATCCACCCTTCCCGTCGATGGCTAACCCCATCGGTCTCCTCTTCTCCGGAAAGCAGGCACATCATGAACATTCCCTGGGACCTCCTGCTCATATTGGCTTCGTCAGCCGCTCTCGGCTGGACTCTCTCAGGTTTCTTTGGTGCGGTAGTTCTTCTGGCGACGGCCGCTATCAGCATGACCTGGCTAGGCAGACTACTGAGCGCCATAGCGATAGTCACAGTATGTCTATCGCTAAACGAAACTATTTTCACGATTATGCTAGAAACGAAACTGGCACTTGCGATTGCATTCGTGGCTGGGTTTGTTTCATGGCACTCAGGAACTCGTTCGGATAATCTCTTCACACCTATGGAGTCGATTCTTCCGATGTTCGGGCTATTGGTTCTGGGGGCTCTGTACCTCGGCATTAGACTGCTGGCTGGTGTGCACGTCGATGCGATCGTCGTCGGCGCGAGCTATATGGCAGGGGGTTTTTTCGGTAGTTGCCGGGACGATTCCTGGGACTGACCTTTGTACGCGACGTTGGTGTTCAACGTTCGAGACGGGCAGTTCATGGTTGCCGGTGCATGCGAAACTATGTGCATGGCGTGACCATAAGGCCCCTTTGACGACAGATCGCTGACAAGATCGACAGGCACGCGATATTGCGAGATCGCGTGCCTGTCGTCGTGGCTTGAATACGAGACGGTCGGTTCGAATTTTGTCTCCACGCATCACTCACTCAAATTCTACGATCTTCTTTAGTAATACGTTTTTATAGCGAGACACTGAAAGACGGCTTTATTAGCCGTCTTCGATGCCCCGCCTCCGACCACATCCGGCTGCGATGTCGGAGCTGAAGCAGTCAGCCCGCATCGACTTGCCGACGGTTAGGATCGGCGCTTCCCGCACGATTCCAACACGACAGACCAGGTCGTGCTTTGAGCAATTGCTGGTATCGTATCTGGTGCGGAATTTTTGTCGAACAGTCTCGCTGAATCGAAGGGGAAGTTGACTAAAGCTAAGCAATCAGCTGCAAACAGTTCAGACCTTGTGACGTGGAAGTGAGCCATCCATGCACCACTACGGCAATCTCTGCGCTACTGTCCATTCGCACAGAGTCAAGCCCAAGTCGATTATTGCGACTTTACCTTGTACAGTCGGCCATATCAAAAGCACATCTGCCGCCATAATTATGGCGGCACGGTCAAAGTTTCTTCGAAGTTTCAACCAGACGATATCCACGGCCATAAACGCTCTCAATAGTAGCCGACTTATCTATCGCCTCGATCTTACCTCTCAGGCGCGTGATATGACTGCGGAGCGTATCCACAGCGCCGACTTCATCGGTTTTCCACAATCTGTCGATGATCTCATCGGAGCTGAACAGTCGATCGGGGTACTGGATCAAACATTCGAGTATGCCGAACTCTTTGGGTCTCAATTCGATCTCGACGTCATCGACTGTCACCCTTCGGCTGACGGTATCGAGAGCAATTTTGCAAAAAGTCACTGTCGTGCTTTTGTTAGTCGTCGGGCGCCGCAGCAAAGCTCTAAGCCGAGCAGCCAACTCTCTCATTTCAAACGGCTTCGTCAGATAATCATCGGCGCCCGAATCAAGTCCGGCTTCCTTGTCGTCGATCTGCTTTCTTCCGGTCAAAACGAGTATCGGAATCTGCCCGCCATGCTCCCGGTAGCGCTTAACGACTTCAACTCCATCTATGTCGGGCAGCTCCCAATCAATGATTGCAACATCGAATTCGAAGCTTTTGAGCATATGTAAGCCGTCTTCTCCAAAATATGTGACATCGACAACGTGACGTTGCATCTGCAGCCAGTCTTTCAGGGTACTGGCGGCTACTTGATCGTCTTCGATAAGGAGAATTTTCGACATATGTAAGATCCTAATTCCCGCAAAAAATCCAAGTTAATCGAAGGATTGCCGGACGTTCTTAACCAATCGCGCTGCAATGATGTTTCAACTATCTGACGTTATCGTTTTTCACAACTGAAATCGCTGCTCGGAAGCAGCTCCGGACAAAAAAACTCAGCAAGAGGAGGTCTATCTTGCCTGGACCCTTTGACGCCCCCAAACCAAAAGATAACAGTGACAGTGAAAACAGCTTTAAGCTAAATCTTCTAAACGTAATGTCAGATTATATCTCCGACAGTTCAACACAGACTACCGCAGCACAAGCGGGTGTCGAGCAGCAGCCACTGAGCGATGATGGCGACCATCTGTACATAAGCTTTGATGAATTCGGACCCGCATTTAACAGACCGACGTCGGAAAAGGAGACACCACCGACGGAGGCAGGCAAAGTACCTGGTGAGAAGTCTCCAGCCGACAAATCGGTGCCACCAGCTGGACCTGGTGGGCTGGGACCAAAGGATCAGGTCGGGCTGCAAAAGCCGGAAGCCGCCAAAGACGTACCCGGAAAGAAAAATGACAGTGCCGGCGCAAGCACAGGGCAAACGGAAAAAATCAATTTTACTGAAGTCGCGAAAAAACTAGGTCTGCAGGAGAATGCTTCTCAAAAGGAGATAAATCTAGCGATAAAAAAACAGATTGAACTCCTGGGAAATGATGAATACCAGATCAGAGAAACTGCACAGGCTCTTCTCAAGTCGCTTGGCCCGGCGGCTGTTCGCGAGCTTGCCAAAGCACATGCCCAAACCGATGACCTGGAAGTTCGCAGACGAACACAAAGGCTCATTCAGTCCAATCTAGGTAACGTACCAGCGCAATCCTCGCAACTCCGGGATAATCTCAAGCACCTGGAAACTCTCGACGGTGACGAACGCAAAGCATTCATGGAAAAAATGCTCAAAGATCCGACTTATCATCCCACTCCTAAAGATTTCGAGCGCAGTAGACTGGTAAAAAGTGAGCTGGAACAAGCAGAAAGAGAGCTAGATCCAAAGCGGAGGGATAAGCTGACTCCGTTTTTGAACCACGTGGAAGATTCTATGAGCCTCGAGAAAATTCATACGAGGGCGGCGGTGCCAAGGATAATTCACGCCAGAGACATCGCTACGCAAAGACCGGAAGAAGCCCTTCACCAGCTCAATCTGGCGATTCGGGATAACTTTCAACGTTCAAACGATCACTCCGTGTTCTTCGATGCTGCAGTAGATGCGCTAAAGACGCTTGGATTCAACAACCCCAAGTCGCAAGCCTGGCTCAAGACCGCGAAGGAAAAGGGAATAGACATGAAATACCTGGAACAGCGTGGCGGTCCGAAAGCTAAATAAGCTGAACGATCAAGAAGTTCTTTCTCTGACGAGTGCCGGACGTGCTGAGCTGAAATTGGCTCAGCACGTCCGGCTTATGCTTACAACCGAGGGAAAAACGGAGCGACTTGTTTTACGTGAAGCGCTGTTCGTCGTGAGCTGTCACGGTATGCGCTGAGAACACGACTTCCGCCACTAGAAATACGCCAGCCGCGCTAGCAAAGAGGTAGGCCTATCACAATGAAAAAGCTTTTCAGCTCATCCAGCGAGATTATGGAGCCAGCACCCTGAACTGACATCAGATTCGGTGCTTACGCAATCAGCAAGCCCATGTCAAGACCTGCTACTTGACAGGCTTTTAATTGATAAAGCATTCCATATGAATTGAATCCACTCAAGCTGGTTTCATAGGTTTCAATATCACTTTTCTGCTTTTTTTGAGCTATCAAAGCCTATTTCCAACAGCTCTGCTCTTTCATTTCCTGCTTCTAGACTCAGAAAACTGAGTTTTGTGGTCATCGACTGCGATGTCGATGCTCCTTGCTATTCCGAAATACAAGGGAGTTTTGCCAATGAACGAACCACCAGGAGATCGTTCAAAGCGAATCGGACGCAACGCCGCTTTGCTCGACGACGAATGGCTTTTACTCAACCAGAGGTTGCCGCATGATATGCCTCCGGACGAGTTCGCATCGACCTGGTCCGGGTATCAGACGGTGATTGCACAGTTCCTCGACAGGTTGGGCTCGGAGAGCGCTATGCTCGAGTCCATCAAACGAGTCGTGATGGTGCGCACCCTTGGGGGTGTGCTGGCACGCATCGCATTGATTCCAAGGCTGAGCGACTCCGTTCTGCTTGCCGTTCGCAAACACGGCATCAGCCACGTAGTCGTGCAGCTTGCCGGTCAATGCGCCTTGATGGAACTATCGGCAGCCGCCGGCTACCGCACATTCTGCTTCCCTGATCTGGTAAGAGGACTGAACAAATCCGACAAGATGCGCGACAAGCCTGTCGAACGGATGTTGGATACATTCGAGTTCCTCAACACGATGATGCAGTATCCGCTCAGCGACCCAAGAGTGAAAGCTCAGCTCGAGCGCACCAACGGTCTGCACGCAAAGTACAAGGTCGCAGGCACCATGCACGCCAGGGCGCGGGACCTGTTCAAGTACATTGCACTCAACATGTTCTACATCGGTCCGAGCATGCGTCCGGACCTGACACCTCAAGAGCGACATGCCATCTGCGGTCTGACCGTGCTCGTTGCGAAGATGATGGGTCACACCATAGACGGTACCGTCTTGGAGTTGGAGTCGTTCATCGAGGAGTTCGAAGCCTCGTGCATGTTTTCACGGAATGATACAAGCGATCTGCGGAAGGATGCGATCAGAATCGCCCAGGCCTCTGCAGCCGCGCTCTATCAGATACCAACCATCCTGCCTGCTCGTGTTCACGGACTTGTTCCACACGGCCACAAGCAAATACTGGAGATCCCATGACCCAAACAACCGCAAATGCTACGATGATTCGCTCGGTCAGTCCTCAGACCAAGGAAGTCTTAGGTGAGTTTCCGTGCGCCACTCCAGCCGAAGTAGAGCTCGCTGTCGCGCACGCGTGGCAGACGTTTCGCAACAAGCGACTGGACCTGAAGACCCGCATCGCCTGTGTGACCAGGCTTCGCGCTCTGATCGCGGATCAGGCCGACGAGATCGCCAAGCTCATCTCGAAAGAGGTCGGCAAGCCTCTGGTCGAGTGTTACTCGGCTGAGCTGACTGGCGTCCTCGATACCTGCGTCTGGCTGATC
>CAZISK010000399.1:0-7395 GCA_964541355.1 uncultured Candidatus Obscuribacterales bacterium | reverse complement strand
CTCTTATCCAGGCCATATCAGTTTCTCCTCTGAAGCTTCGCTCGGGCGCTCTTATTTCTTCCACGATAGCCAAACGCGATCATTCCAAAAACGAATGCGGCAATTCCAAATCCGATCAAGGAAACCGGAGCCTCGGTGAGCTTGTCGTGCGGATTCTTCAATGATAAGAAGTACGCGGCAAGGTCTTTTGCCTCCTGGTGGGTAACAGGATGATTTTGATAAGCAGTCTTCATCACTTTGTAGGGCGTGTGTTCAAATGCAGAAACCATCGCCTGCTCTGACAACTTATTCGATATAAACGTCAGCTCGGGTGCCATGTTGCCACCAGCATCGTCTGCGCGGTGACAGGCAATGCAGGAGACACCGCCGTTACTCAGGGCATCGGCACCTGAAAATAAGCGACTACCTTTAGCTGCAGATCCAGGCTCCACGGCGAGCAAAGATTTCTCTGCGGCAGTCTCGACAGGCGGTGGCACAACACCTGCTGTTTGCTCCGAATCCTTTGAGCCTGCTGTTTGTGGCTTCCGCAAGAATTCAACTAACGAATCGACTTCTTCTGTCGATAGTGGGCCAACACTTTTCTCCATGCCCTTAACTGCTTTAGCCAGGTCGGCTGAACTCCATTTAGCTGTTGGAGCTAGGTCGGGACCAACAAGATTTCCGCCGCCGATGGTATGGCAACCAGCACATTTCTCATTGAACAAAGCCGATGAATTATTCGCTAAAGCTTTGGGCAAATTCCCGCAAAGAAACAAAACATCGATTAATGCAAACAGCAACATTGCTCTAAGAAGGGTCACGGCGTTCATAAATTTGATTCCATTCGTCAAGGTCTCTAACAAAAGTGCCGAACATCTTTTGGGTATTCTCTCAGTGTTGGGCTCGACATTTATCCGTCTAAAGATGGAATTCGGACAAGCGCATCCGATTTCTTAGCGATTTGTCAAAATCATGCGCGCGTGAGCATGTTCAACGCCCACACTGACGAGTCGCTCTTTTCCAAGACGGTTATTTCCTTTGTGAGAATCATCCGATCGGATGATTCTCCAATTAGATTATTGAGCAAATGTTCGGACAAGCTCAAACTGGCCGGCTCAGCTTTGAGCGTCATCCCGCAGAACGATGCCGAGAGTTTGTAACATCCTTCATATTGGGCTAAGGCAATCAGGTGTTCTGATTTAGCATAGTCTGGCAAATACTGCATTCCAAAAGCAGACCTGAACCGGAGCAAATGTGGAATGATTTCACAAACCACCGAGTACGCGCTAAGGGCCGCCGTGTTTCTCGCCATGAACAGAGACAAAGCGTTCTCGGTACAGGAGATTGCCGTGGTGACCAAAGTACCGGCTGCATATCTGTCGAAGGTTTTGCAATCACTTGCTAAAGCAGATATTGTCCGCTCGCAAAGAGGAGCAGGAGGTGGCTTCATTTTAGCCATTGCCCCTGAACACATTTCGATTCTTGACGTGGTCAATGCCGTCGATCCGATTAATCGAATCAAAACCTGCCCGCTTGATCTCAAATCACATGGCACCATACTTTGTGCATTACACTCACGTCTTGATGGTGCCTGCGCTGCAATCGAGAAGGCTTTTGCTGATACCACCCTCAGTGAATTGCTTGAAAAACCGACGGCTTCAATTCCGCTTTATGACAGGCTTTAGTTCAACCTGATGAGCTTGGGTTCTAGGAGGTATGCTCACGAAGCTAGCTTTAGAGTTTTGTTTTGGACCTTTCGATCAGTCCACAGCAAAAGGGTGTGCCGCTCTGACTGATCAAGAAAAGCGCGGAGATCAGCCCTATAACTAGTTTTATTTGGACCTGTCAGAATGTCCGCGGACACTACCATAAGTACATCTTCGGGTATGGAAGTTAACAGCTCTTTGAAGCTGCTGCGCTCGATCGACTGAACTCCGAGCGCACGTGACCAACCTCCCACACTAAACCGATCCGCATCCACTTGCGCAACCCTGGTGTCAATATAAATCTCGATCGGCAGTCCCAATGCTGCTCCCAACCGAAAATTGCCAGGGATATCAGCCGATGAGGCAGAGTCGCTGTCGATAAACATCCGAATCTTGGACCATTGTTGGGCAGCGTTTCCGACAACGAGTATCGGACAAGGACAAGTTTCTGCGAGTTTCTCGTACATCCTCGGTTCACCGGAATTGGAACGACGCGATTGATGCCCGATAATCACCATGTCATGCTCTTCGGCACGTCGGGAGATCTCAGTCGCCGGCTCTCCCTCATCAATAAAGTTTTCACACTCAAGTGGTTGCCCAGCGCTCTGGCTGCTGTATGAAAGCATTATGGCTTCGGCAATTGAAAACATCGAGCCCGCGATTTGTTCTCGCGCCTCCAGGTACAGTCCACTGCCGATAAAGCCGGCACGGTCGTAGGATAAAAAGCGCCAGACGGCTGCCGTATCGACAACATGTTGAGCGACCACACGAGCTCCAGATTGCTCTGCAAGCGCCCATGTAAAGTAAGCAGCGGAGAGTGATTGTGCAGCACCATTAATAGCAAGAAGGTAAGATGTGCCGTTCATAATAGGCACCTCCGTTAGTAAACCAAGGAAAGGCAAATGACTCTCATTGAATTTAATAACTTCGGGAGCTTGCCCTTAGCACGAATGCTGATGACATCTTAAGCCTTTGTTTAGTTTCGCAAATCAATCGAAAGAGCGATTATTGAAGGTAACCAGTATCAGAAATGTGGCCGGTTTCAAATTTGGTCAACCTGCTTTTGCACCGCGAAAAGACCTATCATCCTTCTGGCGGAGTTATTCTTAATGAACAAGTCGCTATCGTTGCAGACATAAAGGCCGTATGTCTAAAAACGGACAAGCAGGCAATAATGTCAAACGCAGAAACAATATGCAATGGTCAATTGCTCGGACTCTTGAGCTTTTAGCTGCTCCGGCGTCACCCTTTACTACTCAAGCGGTTACATCCCAAAAAGTTCAACTTCCGGCCAAGAATGTTTTGGCCTGGTGAGAGGCGATGCCTTTCCACCTTTAGATTGACGACCCTTTTGTGAACGGAAGAATGCTGCGCGAAAAATTTCTTGAGACCACTGGGTCTCGAACGCAACTATCTGGACAGTGGCACCGGATGTGGTGCCGGCCCTGGTGGTCGCTGAAAAAAAATTGCTAAAATATGTGGCACATGTCTCGACTATGTTCCGTCAGCATGAGGGCAGCAGATTCATGATTGAATCACCGGAAGAATTTGTCAGGCTCAGAACCAGCAAAGACCCGGACCAGTACAGACGCGCAGCGCACGAAACGGCGCCGCCAGAGGTCTGGCTGGCGATCATAGAGAAATTTCCAGAGATGAGACAATGGGTCGCGCACAACAAGACTATTCTTGCCGATATTTATTTTGCCTTGTATGAAACGTGCAAAGACGGAGCTTCAGGCACTGATGAATGACACCACATAGCATCGTCGTCGAGCGTTATGTAGCGAGCAGTGGCAATTAGGTCCTTGACCAGTGTCGTCTTGCCGGCTTGCCTCGGGCCTACGATGTTCACGACTCGGCTCGTGCCCAGAGCGCGCTCTACCCGTGTTGCTAGATGACGCGGAATGACCTTCATTACAAGTGACCTCGAATTTTCGCTTGATGCTAAAAGGCTAACGCGAGTGCCGCAAAAAGGCTATTAGGAATCCTGCAAAAAGGCTATTAACGAGCCCGTAAAAGGGCTATCAAGCAGCGGCAGAGACATTTGGCGGCAAGCAAGCGTTCATCTGATGAGGCTATTGCCAATCCGCTGACTAATCCAATACTATCGTGTCATCGGATGATGATCATGGATACGTGCTGGAGAAACTCGACGAGCCCGATCAATGGCACAATTGTTTTGACGCCCTGGGAGTAACTGAGATTTGTGACACCATGCGTGATTCCTATCTCAATTCTGTCAAAACAATCCTGACCCAACGCCTTGATTTCAGCATCTGGATTTTGGGCTGCTCGTTCTGCTCCCTGCTCCAATCACCCATAATGGTGACGACTTTCATCTGGCTTTCGGTTATAACTAGCAAGAGTAAGACCCACCTCTCTTCTATTTTAACCGCGCTCATGACGATTAATATTGCCGGGTTTACCGACGAGGTAATCCGCGTTCTTATCATAGAAAATGATCGTCAAGCTGTGGCCACGTTGTTGGCTGACCTTGAGAATCCTGCCTTGCCCAGGTTAGAGCTTCATTGGGATAGGTCGCTAGACCTTGGTATTGCGCGCATGGGGCGACTGCGATTTGACGTCATTCTTCTGGACTCGGCGCTGCCTGCTTGCAGTAACGTTGAAGGACTGCGCAAAATACGAGCTCAAGATCCAAAGGTTATGGGCAGACATTGACGATCAGAACGTTGCCCTTGAGTGTCTCAAGGAAGGTGCGCAAGATTACCTTGTAAAAGGACGTCCGGGCAGCGCTTCCATTTATCGCGCTATACGCTATGCGATCGAACGGAAGCGCATGGAAAGCAGTTTACGTGAATCTGAATTGTCCGAAAAAAGGCTCGCTCTTCTAGAGCAACAGCAGGAATTCATAGCTACTTTGGTCCACGATTTGCGGACACCAATCGTCGCCTCACAGAAAGTCTTTTCGACTGTTCTGAGTGGACTATTTGGTGACATCTCGCACGAGTTGTTCGACATTATCACAATAGTGGTTCACAGCAACGAGTCAATGCTTGCTATGATCGACAACGTCCTCGACAGTTATCGGTTGGAATCAGGCGTCAACAATGTCGCCTGTTGTGAGGTTGATGTTTCCCAATCGATTATCAGATCTCTTGATGAGCTGAAGCCAGTTGCCTTAGCAAAGGGTGTTGATTTGATACACGCAATAGACCCGGTCAGCGAAGTCCGCGCGGATCCTTATGCTCTAAAGCGAGTGCTCAATAATCTGGTGAGCAACGCTGTGAAGTTCACGCCGTCAGGAGGAACCCAGCCTTCACTGAAATCACAGGGCAGCTCGTGAGCGGCCAGGTACGCAAACTGGTAAAGGTCGTCATTCGAGCGGGTAAGCCGCTCAATGTGTTTGTTCAAGCCGTCGTCAGCCGTGGTCACAATTCACCTGCCCTTAAGCCACGACAGGCGCCACTTTATGTGGTGCCTGTCGGAAACATTGCCTTAGGAAGTGGTTTGTCCGAACTCGGTCAAGTTACTCGATCAAAAAGATGCTCAATTGCCATCCTTAAACCCAAATTTTGACTTTGCCGGAGACCACGCCTTCGGGCGTACATCCAGTTTCTATGCGGTTTTAGTCCATTTCAATTTTTATTATGGTAGATCGATCCGGCACCATGTTATTCGTTAACGATATTTTCAACATTTCGCAATCAGTCCGACGTAATCTCAATAGGAGGCGCAGGAGATGTTGATTCAGAGACTTGCTCCATAGCCTCCGAAAGTGGTCGACGGCTTTATCACTCGGAAACAGTTTCTCACTTACTGCATCGCTTGTATCCAACGGTCGCTGAGAGAGATTGGCGTTAATGCATGCTGATGATGCTCATTTACTTCATTTCACTCACGCATCACTGCCTCTATAAGCCTCGTTTTTCTCCTTCAAGGTCGTCAAGAAATTCCCAATTTGACTGGGTTGACATCATTTTTCGACTTTGCGCTGGTGACAGCTTCGCTATCCCGAGCCAAGTATCAGATGTTGGCTCTTCGGATAAGGCTTTCATTTTGATCACGAGGTGTTATTGCAAGAGTTTGTGTAACAAACTTTTCTGTAGGACGTCCCATCTTAAATGCTTCTGCGAAGATTGATGTGTCGATTCTCGCATTTCCTTTATTTTGTTGCTATCAAGCTGGCGGATGCGCCAATAAGCCTTAGGCCAATCACGATCCGTATTTACCAAGATGCAATTCTGTCCATCAACTAAAGGGACCTCATAGTAATTGCGCTCTTCAAAAGGAAGTATTGGAATACTGGACCGACACATTGCTTCCAGCACTCTAGTGGTGGTGCCGGTGTAACCACTCAAACAAAAAGTGAAATCTGACTGGCTGAGAAGATCAATATACTCCCCCCTACTAACCCTTTCCTCCGCCTGATTAGCAACTCCCCACACAATTACAGGCGCTTTGATGGCGGAATTAAACTGACTTGCCCTGGTAAGAATTTGCAATTCAGTTTCACCCCGAAACTCCTTTTCTAACTCATTAATTATCTTACCCCTTCTACTGGGACGATTAGATCCGCAAAAGTTGAGGATGAATCTCCGATTAGTCGTTAGATCATCAACGGGAGTGAACAGACGTTTGAAGTGTGAGTCGTTACACATCGCCCACGGCCGCGGAGTTGCACCAATGTAATGTCCGCGAGCCCAGAGAGTCAAGAGCGACAAAGCCGGATCTAAATCCTCAGTAAGGACAACGTGAATACAGAGTACCTCTGGACAGGTAATCAGCAACTTTACCTCCGATGCAAATCGTTTGATCAAATTGTGGCTGATTCGACGGTACAGAATTGCTGTCCTTTTCGATTTTGATATCCAACTCCGGTAGAGACAACGATATGATTTCCATTTGGGCTGCCAATCACAGACCAGGAGATCGGATGCTCTGGCTGACGTGTTTGAAATGTCGGACGATCGAAATCCATCGTTGTGATAATATTTCACTATAGTATTGTGATCATAGTCTTCCGTGTCGCTCTTCCAGTCTGTGACAATCTCAATCTCCGCTCCATTGAGTTCTAGCGTTCTGGAGATCAGGAGCAATCGCTGGTCTAGTCGTGGACTTAGAATACAAACTTGCATGCTTGTTATATTCGAACTGTTCCTCTATTTCCCAATTTAAGTTCAATCACCGACTTCCGGAGCCGTCTCTATGAGTTATCGTCAAAAGGCGACGATAATATGATACCTTCAGTAATCACCAAGATGCTAGTCAGCCGGGGTGCGATACCAGCAGGCAGGCATGTTCGATTGTTTTCTCAAAGTGGCACAAATTTGCACCTGAACTCCCTTATGTCTCAATGATTGAATCGTATTCTTCAGCCGTCAATCCAAATGTCCAAGCAATCGCTTCTTTCGGTGTTGTGACTGTAGGAGGCACGCGCAAAAAGTATGTTTTGTGGCTGTCGTCGGCTTCGGGAGTCGCATTCGTAACCTGGACTAACTGGACTGGTTCTTGCCCGCCTATTGCTGGATTTCGATACAGCACGCGGAACTCGTCGCGAGCTACGAGTTCCGCTCCCGAATCGAACTTGAAATTCGTCGAACCATATCTTTCGATCATGATACGGCGAATCTCGACGTTTTGCTCTCTTTCGATGGCTCGCACCGTGATCGACTCCGGATCCAGAACCAAGTCCGCGCTCACCGTAACGCCATGCCAGAAATAGCAAGCATAGCCGTCTTGAAATTCAATC
>CAZISK010000398.1:0-7399 GCA_964541355.1 uncultured Candidatus Obscuribacterales bacterium | reverse complement strand
ATTGATCCGAAGGCCGGATGTCGAAATCATAGCTGTTGACAATTTAACGCTTGGGCATCGAGAGTCCCTTCCTCTGAACGACCGCATCAGATTCTTCGGCAAAGACATAGGCGACTTCGATTTCATGTCGACCCTGTTCAAGAGCAACAACGTCGACGCGGTAGTACATTTTGCCGCCTACGCGTATGTTGGAGAGTCGCAGGAGAATCCGTTCAAATACTTCGACAACAACGTCGTGGCGACAATTAACCTGTTCAAAGCGATGCAACAAGCTTCGGTCAACAAAATAGTCTTTTCTTCCAGCTGTGCAACCTATGGCAATCCGGATTATTGCCCCATAGATGAAAACCATCCGCAGCGTCCGGTGAGCGTCTACGGCATGACGAAGTTCATCATCGAGAAAGCCATTCAGGCCTTGGCTGACGCAAAAGACTGGTCGTTCGTGAGTCTGCGATACTTCAACGCCGCCGGTTGCGACGATGCCTCAGATATAGGCGAGAGTCACGATCCTGAGACTCACCTGATACCTCTGGCGTTGCAAACCGCTAACGGGAAACGCGACCAGTTGAACGTCTGGGGTCACGATTACGACACTGCCGACGGTACTTGCGTGCGCGATTATGTTCATGTCAACGACCTCGCTGATGCTCATCTACTGGCGCTCGACAAGCTGGAAGGCTCGGCGGCCCGCTGGTCGCTCAATCTAGGCTCCTCGGTAGGAGCATCGGTGAAAGAAGTAATTCGGGTTTGTGAAGAGGTGACCGGACGCGAGATTAAGGTCAACTTTTGTGCTCGTCGCCCCGGCGACGCTGTGGCACTCTTCGCCAATCATGATAAGGCGACCGAAATGCTTGGTTGGAAGCCCGTGTACAGCCTGAACAAAATCGTGGAGACGGCCTGGCGCTGGGAGCAGAGCCGGAAGTTCTAGCTTAATTACTGATGCCGGCGAGATTCTTGTCCGACTGCTCTGTCGTCGATCGTTCGGCATGAAGCTTCAAGGTGGTATCGAATTCGATGCTTTCCTGAAGTGCAAGATATTGCAAACGCAGATCGGCGTTGTCCATTTCGAGCTCTTCGATGCGCTTCTCGAGGCGCTTTCCGTCATGCTTGCCGGAGATCCGGTCGCGAACAGCAGGGATAAGACTCAAGGCCAACAGGAAGATGAAAGGCCATACACCGGCATGCAAGAAACTCGACGTCAAGGCGACCACAAGCGTTATCACG
This sequence comes from uncultured Candidatus Obscuribacterales bacterium, assembly GCA_964541355.1. Taxonomy (GTDB): domain Bacteria; phylum Cyanobacteriota; class Vampirovibrionia; order Obscuribacterales; family Obscuribacteraceae; genus JADYXR01. Next base: position 6,175 of record CAZISK010000398.1, on the reverse strand, counting down.
ATGATGAACCAGAAGGGGCTGGTTGCGACCAGTGCCACAAGCGCAGCCACTTTGACGGCGGCGCCGTCGGATTTCTCTCTTATGATCACGGTTCGTTCTTTCTCGACCATACAACCTCGACTTGAAGATAGGCAGACACGATACTACATACAGTATCACCAGTAAGGACAACCAGAAGCGCTGAGCGCTCATGAACGTGTTATCCAAATAACCGGACAACAGTGTGGCTATATCGTACACAGGTTCTTTGCATCCCACAAGTAATAACTCCATGTCCGGTGGACTGGACAGATTAGATTTGCCTAAAAAACCGATAATCCGGACCGGGCGTCCGCTTGTCGGAAAAAATGAGACAGCGCGATAAATCTATATCTTCAAAAATGACCCGGCGCGGCTAGAGCCGCTGGTGCGCCTTTACCTCTTCTGCGCAGCACCGACGCAATCAACAAAATCGTTTCGTGCTAGAACGATACACAAGATCGAACGATGTAGCGGGAGCGGTAATCAAATTGATGGTCAGCGTCCCGAACAATTTATGGATTGCCGCCATAATTGCGCCGCTCGACATGACGGGAACTGCTCAAGATATAATGTGCTAATCAGAAAGGTATACAGATTGGCAGAGCGGTGCGAACAATGCGGCAAAACGGTTGCATCTCGATCAAGAGGAGATGTTACCGAGTGGCACCTGAGACAGGAGCTCTGTTCATGCCAATCTCGCTCTTTGCCGGAACACAGAAGGGTGGCTCGTCCCACAAGCGATCAAGCAGAAGTTGAAATTGACCTTGATAACAACCTTTTTCCGAAAGACAGATACAAGCCTCTCGCCGAGCTCGGACAAGGCGCAGCCGGCAACGTGTACCTATGCCGCGATCGAGTGCTCGGCAAGAAAGTGGCCGTTAAGACCCTCCGCAGAAGCACTCCGGATCAGCTGATCGGTTTCCATCAGGAGGCCAGGGCGACTAGCGCACTCAGACATCCGAACATAGTTAACATCCTGGACTTTGGCACCACCGCTGAAGGCGCACCATATATGGTTCTAGACTTCGTGCCGGGACAGTCGCTGGAAAGCTATATTCGCAACGGTCCGCTACCGGTTGATACCACTTTGAGTATCGTGTCGCAACTGGCAGAGGCGCTGGGTTACGCTCACGGTAACGGCATCTTTCATCGAGACCTTAAGCCAAGCAACGTGCTGATCATTGAGAACGAGGAAACTCTATCGGTCAGACTAATAGACTTCGGAGTAGCAAAGCTGAGCTTTGCCCAGGAACCGACAATAGTACAGGGCATCACGGTAGTCGGCACACCGGCGTACATGAGTCCAGATCAGGTCAACGGGTTTCAATATGACGCTCGCTCTGAAATTTACTCGCTCGGTTGCATCCTGTTCGAGTGCTTGACAGGAAGACCGCCATTTTGTGGTGAAAACGCGATGGAAATGATCTCGAGGCACTCCATAGACAAGCCACCGAAAATGGCAGATCTGGTCCGAAAGGAGATCCCGAAAGAGGTCCAGCAAGTTGTAGACAGGTGTCTGATGAAGGCTCCTCGGGACCGATACGCTTCAATGATTGAGCTTCAGGAAGAGCTAGAGCTGATCCGGACAAACATAAGCCAGTCCCCTTCGAAAACAGCCTCATCCGAGCCGGCTCGTCCAGGCAAGCAAATTCTGTGGGGCGCCATTCTCGGCTTGTCGGTGATTGGCATAATCGTTGCTTTCACGATGATCTCCTTCAGCCTCATGTCCGACATGCAGAAATTGGAAACAGCGAATAAAACAAAGCTTCCCGAGGCTCCGCCCACCAGTCGCTTCGTCTTTCACAGTCGCTCAGTGCAGCCCGCGCTCAGTGTAACCGACCAAGACTTGAAAGAGCTCTCGAACAAAATCGTTTCCAGACTGTACCTGTGCGACACGCCGGTCAGGGGAACCGGGCTCAAATATCTCACTGAATGTGAGGTCAAGATGCTGAATCTCGATAGGAGCGCGCTCGAGGACAGATACTTCAAATACATCAACCAGCTCCCGAACCTCCGCGCCCTGTCGGTGTCGGAGACGAACACAAGCATAGAAGGTTTGAAACAGCTAACAAACGTCGACCTTCGGGCTCTTAATGTGACCGGTTGCCGCAAGTTCGACGATAGCTGCATTGACTTTGTTATCAACCGCTGGCCGGCAATCCAGACTCTGTCCGTCGGCTTGACTGGTATCACTAATGATGCCCTTCCCAAGATCGCTCGCCTGCCTAACCTAACCTACCTGGGAATCACTGGAATGAAAAGTTCAGGTCAACAGTTCAGCGCTCTGGCCGACAGCAACATCAAGGAACTTTACTGTGCCGAAAGCAGTATCGACGCATCCGGCCTAAAAGCAATCGCCAGGATGAAGGCGCTCAAAATCGTCTCAGTGCGAGACTGTCATGCACTGGCGGATCGGTCAATCGAAAACTTCAGAAAATCTCGACCGGATGTAGACTGCCACGTCATCGGTGGGCAGTTGAGAAAGAATCGCGTGGACGAGCTCAATTCCTTGCTGATTAATTCGGAAGAGACCCTAGAAGAACAGTTCCAGAAAAGCACAGCCAAGAACCATTGATCTTTTCGATTGGCGTATATACATTGCGATCTTGAGTTCTGTTTCATAACTAAAACACATTAAAAACTTAGCTCTCAACAATGCCATAATTAGTTGAATGACTATAATCCAGAGCCATGGACATCAGCTCCCGGACGACGGCCAAAAAGCGTCGACCGGAGCGTACGAAAGACCGGTCAAGGCATTTATGGCGGGTGAAGATAAAAAGGTAAGAACGACAGTGCTTTCCACTGGTGAGACTTCATCGGACAAAAAGTCTGATGCTACTCTACGACCGGAGAGCCTGAGCGAATACATTGGACAGTCTCGCTTGAAGACGATGTTGACTATGTCGATCTCAGCGGCGCGCACACGTAAAGAGCCGCTCGATCATGTCCTCCTGTATGGACCGCCCGGTCTGGGGAAGACCACTCTTGCGCGTGTGATCGCCAACGAAATGAATGCTCGTATTCATATGACCTCCGGTCCGAGCCTCGAAAGACCGCGCGATATCGTCGGTCTGGTGCATCAGCTCGAAGAGGGAGATGTTCTCTTCATCGACGAGATTCACAGGCTCAACAAGATTGCGGAGGAGCTTTTGTATCCTGCCATCGAGGATTTCGTCATCGATCTGACCTCCGGCAAAGGTCATGCCACCAGGACGATGAGATTGCCTTTGCCGAAGTTCACACTGGTTGGGGCGACCACCAAGGCAGGGCGAATATCGAAAGCGCTCAGGGACCGTTTCGGATTCAATTGTCGGCTGGAGTTTTACGATCTAGCGGAACTCAGTCTGATAGTAGCGAGGACAGCTGCGTTACTGGCGGTCACTGTCGACGAGGGGGCGGTTAAGGCGATAGCTTCAAGAGCCAGAGGCACGCCCAGGATCGCCAACAGGTTGGTGCGGCTGGTTCGTGACTTCGGGCAGTTCCAGGGTCAAAACGTTATCAATGAAGCGTTCGCGATCGAGGCGCTCGAGTCATACCAGGTCGACTCGTTCGGATTGGACAATACCGATCGCCGGTTCCTCGAAATCCTGATTCAACACTACGATGGTGGTCCGGTCGGTATCGATACAATCGCGGTCACTCTCGGCGAAGACAATGAGACGCTTGAAGACGTCTATGAGCCATTTCTCATTCAAGCCGGCTTCATACAACGTACTCCACGAGGGCGGGTGGCGACAGTAAGGGCATATAATCATCTGGGTTTAATTCCGACCCAATCACAGCAACTCAAGCTGGATTTCACCGAAGTTGACAGCTCATCGGAATGATGAAGGAGACTTAGGTCGTTGACGTCATGTACTCTGAAATCATCGCGGTTGACTAGGTTAGCGGCAACGGGCGCGGCACTATTTCTGATACCATTATTCGTGACGGCACCTTCATTCGGTCAAGCCGAAAAGTCACAGGGTGCGGATACGCGTAACCCAACCGTTGCCGGACAGGTTGGTAGCGACACAAAAAACACAGTTGAGACAAAGAGATCTCCATCATCCGACTCCTCAGACACCAGGTCGTTGGCGGTGTCACCCGGCACCGCTGGTGATACCGTTTTCGGCGGTGCTACGCTCGATGAAGAGATGGTCGTTGGAAAAGTGCTCTCGGTAACAGCTCCAAAAATCAACAGAGAGTTGCTGAAACACACCGGCATGGTCACTCAGCATCAGATGCTCCGAGTGAGAGTCATGGAAGGCCCTCTCAATGGCAAAGAGTTCGATATTCCGCACGAGTTGACTGACAATCCTGCTTTCAACATCAACGTAAAGCCAGATCAGGAAGTGGTATTAGCAGTAGTACCAGGTCGAGACGGACAACTGGACATTAGCGTCGCCGATTACCACCGCGCTCCGATTCTTTTTGGGCTGCTTGGCGTTTTCCTCGTCGCCTTTCTGGTCTTCGGTGGGAAGAAGGGTATTAAATCTCTGGTCGGTCTCGTCGTGACAGTGCTCCTAATCGGATGCATCCTTCTGCCCTTGAGTTTGAAAGGATACCCTCCGCTGATTACCGCTGTCGGCATCTGTTTACTCGCAACTGCAACCAGCATTTTACTGATCGGCGGATTTTCGAAAAAATCGCTGTCCGCCGTAATTGGCACCGTGGGCGGTGTCATCATAGCAGGCATTTCGGCACAGCTCGTTATCGACTGTGCTCCATTGACAGGGCTCTCCAGCGAAGAAGCTCAGATCCTGCGGGGCTCCGTACTTGTTCAGGAATTACCGTTCTACAGTGGGTTGCTCGCCGCGGGAATGTTGATAGGCGCACTGGGCGTAATTATGGACGTCGGCATATCGATTGCCTCGTCAGTCGCCGAGGTAGCAAAGGCCGATCCGAACGCTACAACAAAACAATTATATGAAGCCGGAATGAACGTCGGTCGCGATATCATGGGCACGATGACGAACACATTGATTCTTGCTTATGCAGGAAGCGCACTGCCCCTGCTACTCCTGGCTACACAGATGCCAAGCATCAAACTGCTCAATCTCGACCTGTTCGCGACAGAAGTGGCGTCCGCGTTGAGCGGCAGCCTTGGCCTGACGTTCACCATCCCCCTTACAGCGCTTGCTGCCGCCAGACTGATGTCGGTAAAGAAAGCATGAAGCGAGTTGTATTTGGCTGGATACTCTGCCTCACCACAGTCGCCGGCGTCATGGTGGGGGGTCTGCTTTTCTCCGTGCTGCTTGCCATTGGCTGCGTACTGGGGGGGCTCGAGTTCATCCGGATGGCTCACGCCAAAGGCTACAAGCCGTCGAGCCGCATAGTCATAGGGATGATCATCGCCTTTATCGTTTTGGCGTCGTTGCCGAAATTACCCGGAATTCACCTTCCCGAGACCTTTCCACTGTCACACTATCCAATCCTTCTGACCGTCGGAATCTGCATCTCCTTCTTTCGATTGGTGCTTCGATTTGAAAAACACCCAGCCACCATTGCCGACATTGCCTCAACCATCATGGGTTTCATCTATGTCGGTTGGATGCCGAGCCACCTGATCCTATTAAGGAATCTCGCTCCGCCTGGTATGGAGAACATCTCGAACCCCTTGCAACAACCTGGTCTCGCTTATGTCTGGGTGAGCCTCTTCATTATCTGGGCAACCGATGTAATGGCCTACTACTGCGGCAAGAAATGGGGAAAGACGCCCTTGTATCCGGAGATCAGCCCGAAAAAAACGGTGGAGGGAGCGGTCGGCGGACTTGTCTCAGCAGTCTTCTGGGCATGGGTGGTGGTTTTTACTGCCGACAACTTTTTTTTCCCTTGTCATCCATTTCAGTTCAAAATCTGGCAAGCGCCGATCATGGGATTTGTTGTGTCAGTAGCCTCTCAGCTTGGCGATTTATGTGAATCGCTTATGAAACGCGATGCCGGAATGAAAGACTCGAGCGACATGATTCCTGGTCACGGGGGCTTTCTAGATCGAGGGGACAGCCTGTTATTTGGTGGACCGATTTCTTTTTATTGGATTAAAATCGTTGTGCTTGGCATTCTGTAACGCAGAATATCCATTTTTTGCCTGGTATCATATACTTATTGCTGCCCGGAGAGGTGGCTGAGTGGTCGAAAGCGGCTTCCTGCTAAGAAGTTGTATGGTCAA
>CAZISK010000397.1:0-7400 GCA_964541355.1 uncultured Candidatus Obscuribacterales bacterium | reverse complement strand
TGAGTTCGCTGGTGGATGAGACGGCAAAACGCGGTGTGAATGCATACATTAGTCTGCCATCGTCATAGCCGTGCCACTTTTCGCACAGCTCCAGAGAACCGTTTAGACTGTCTTCGAGCTTCTCGGTGAGCGCCGCTGGAGAATTGGCGTTCATCATCACCTTGCCGATGATAGCTCTCGCCCCTTTCTGGGCGGCGACTTCAAATGCGATGTCAGTTGCTTGTTTATGTATCGTCGCAAAAACTACACCTAATGTGGTGCCATTTCTGGCCAGCTCGTCGAAAAACCAGCGACTGATTCTCAGCGCATAGTCCGGATCGATACATCGTGCTTCCGATGGGAAGACAAATCGCTCCAACCATTTCAATAGATGCTCACCGGACTTCCCGGTCACTGCCACCTGGGGCAGATGCAAATGCATATCGATCAGACCAGGCAAAATCAATTTATCGCCGAAGTGTTGGATATCCCTTAGCGACTTATTTTGTTTTTCAAACTCGCTACAATCTCCGGCAAAAACTATCAAGCCATTTTCGTCTACAATTAAAATGCCGTCGCGGAAGTCTTTGAGTTTCCCATCTCTCTCAGGCGAAACGATATGGCCTCTGTAGGCGCTCAACTTTTTAGTATCATCGATTTGCATCAGTTTTCACATCAATTGGTGGGCGCACAGCCGATATCAAGAAGCTTTGGCTGTTGACGATGGAAATTCTAAACCACAGTTGTCGAATTTCTCTTGCTGCCAGCCTACAAGTGTAGACTCAAATCATGGCAAAACGACTTGAACACGCTGATTGGTGCGATATACAAAGGATCTTGAAAGAGACCTTTGAAATCTGGTCGCCGGGGCTGAGTCGCGAAAAGTATATCAATTTTATATGGAAGCAGATGCAGCATCCCTGGTCGAAGCGCAACTACTCATATCTTGTTTTGAGAGACAAGAAAGGATCTGCAACACCGGCGGCCAGCTTGAAGTACTACCGTTTGACCATCTCGAGCAAAGGGATATCACATCCATTTATCGGGCTGGGCGCGATATACACGAGAAAAGATTTAAGAGGACAGGGCTTTGCAACCGAACTTATCAAGCTCGTGCTCGATAAGGCATGGCAGGAAGGCAATCACGGTGCCATTCTCTTCTCCGATATTCCGCCTGCCTTTTACAAAGAGTTCGGATTCTTCGATTTGAACAACGAGAAATTCATAATCTCTCTTTCTAATCGCCTAGCCGCCAACACACAGGCTCGCGAAGGTTCAGCTTGGTCGTCTAGCCCCACAGGCGATACCGTAGCGTGGCAGAAAAATCTCAACGTCGCGGGGCGCGACGTTGTCGTTTCCTCCAAATATTTGACGACAGATAGAGATTTGATCGATTTCGTGACGCAGCACTACGGGCGATGGCTGAGGGCTCAGCCATTCGGCGTGGAGAGATCGTCTACATATTTTCACTTCAAAGTCTTTCGAGAGAACTATCTGGCCAACAATTCGACCTTAGCCTGGCCGAGACTCGAGCTTCTGACTCAAGCCGGCGAGACGTCACCAGGTTACGCCATCATCGAGCATGGTGGACGCGTCCTCAGAATCCTCGAACTTGTTGGCAACGCCGAAATGCGTTGCCTGCTCTGGAACGGTATCTTCGCCAGAGCGCTGGATCTTCAGGCAATTCGAATATCCGGTTGGGAATCGGTGATTGGAGATCTCGCGCCGGGGTTTTCAATTTCTCAGTTTTCTACATTCGACGACAAAATCGGCGAAAACTGCACTTCTTTGATGTTTGCCGACAAAATTAAGGGGCGAAGCATGCTTCTGCCTTTCAAGAGTGAGATTGAGGATTGGCTGACATTTTGTCCTTGTCCATTTCTTGAGCTCGATCACTTATAGAATTAAGCGATACTCTTCGGTAGTCTATATACTCAATCAGTAGCCGTAACCTTAGTGAAATTATGACAACCGCCCAACAACGAAAAACCCTTACAGTCCATCAGGTTCTCGATCAACTGCGAGTCGAAGGGGTCAGATATCTTTTCGGGTCGGTGGCGTCATCGGACTCGCCTATCACCGCAAGTGTCATGGCTCAAAAGTCCAGGGACGGCGGAGATGGCATGAATTTCATCGGCTCGCTTCATGAGGCATCAGCGGTTTTCATGGCGGCGGGCTACGCTCAAGCCACATCGCTGCCCGGAGTAGTAAATATTTCGGCCGGGCATCTGCTCAATGCAGCGCCGGCAATCTACGCAGCAATGAGATCTCAAGTTCCAATCGTCATCCTTGCCGATCAAGAAGACTCCCATTTGATGAATGACGAGCCGCCTCTGACAGTCGAGCACCACTTGACACTCAGATCGATTAGCAAATGGATGGCAGAAGCCCGAACTGCGCGAGAGATCGGTCGCTTGCTGCGGCGTGCTTTTCACGAAGCGCTGACACCACCGAAAGGTCCTGTCGTGTTGTCGGTTCCAATCAACTTGTTGCTATCAACAGCCAAGTCGCAAGTGATCCGACCGCCGCTCACCAGCCCTCTCGGTGCCGCGGATCCGAATTTTATATCCAAAGCCGTGGGACACATGGTCAAGGCTGAAAAGCCAGTATTGGTTGTCGGCAATGAAGTTTCTCAATATCGAGCACGAAAAGATTCGGTTCTCCTTGCCGAGGTGCTCGGCTGTCCGGTGCTTTCAGAGGCAGCTCCTACAGGAGTCAACTTTCCCAATCGCCATCCGCATTTTGCAGGCGTACTTCCCATGGAGGTCGAGGCAGCGCATGAAATGCTGTCCGGCTACGATTTGATCATCATGCTCGGTGTCCACAACCGGCTGCCGAACCGCACGGAAGGTCCTTCAATGGTGCCTGAGAGCGGTGTAATCATTCAGATCAACATGGATGGAAGGCTGGCGGGAATGACTTTCAGGGCAACCCTCTGCACTCAAGCCGACATAGCCGAGACACTTTCGCGAGTTAGAGCGGAAATTCAATTAAGCGTCGATAATGAGTGGTTGAACCGAACCAAAGCGCGAGCCCAAGCGACCGTCAACAAAATCGCTGAGGCCAGAACTCAATCGGAAGAGTCGCTTCTCTATCCCAATCCTGCCAAGCCTTCCTCTCTGTTCTGGCTCATGCGGCTGCTCGAGGGTGTTCGACCGCCAACATGCGTGGTGGTGTCAGACATAATTCAAGCTGGCAACCACCCCTTCGAGGTGCTCAGCCTGGAGAGCGGCAGCGCCTTCTTCGGAAGCTGCAGCGGAATCAGCGGCTTCGCGGCCAATGCCGCATGCGGCGTGCAATGGGCTGGTATGGGCATTCCAATTGTTTGCCTGACCGGCGACGAGTCATTCCTCGCATATCCACAGATACTGTGGACCGCCAAGCATTACGGTTTAAACACAAAATTTGTGGTCGCCAATACGAAGGGTAGATCCAGGCTGAACTGGCTGCCCTCAGCGCCGACCAGACGGCCGCCGCGATTCGAGATAATCTCTCCTGAAATTTCTCTAGCTGCCCTTGCACAATCGATGGAAGTACCTGCCGTGACGGTCTCGCTGTTTAGCGAGTTGGAGCCGGCGCTCGCAAATCTTTTCACCGAATCCGGTCCAAGCCTTGTCGAAGTTCAAATCGATCCGGAATCGCTGGGCCTTTAGAACAGGATTGTTGTCACGCTGTGATCAAAAAATCCTCGTAAAAACAACAATACTTCAAGATTTTTTCTAGTCGGTTTGACTTGGCGAAACCCGCTTGACAACAATGTATCGAAAATAGCTCAAGAACCTTATCTAAATCGGTAGTTAACCGGCTATCAAAGAAGTGACTTGATAAACTTTAAACTCATATGTCGGCAACTAACAGCCAGGTAAATCGAACGTGAAAACTCTAGCCAGAGATAGTAAAGACATGACCGAGGACAAGAAGCTCATCGTCAATGACTTCTCAATACATGTCGCCACGGTCAACGGATCGGGCAGTCAATCTTCCAATACCGTATTGCTCCGCTCCATTTTTCAAATGGGCATTCCAGTGAGCGGCAAAAACCTCTTTCCCTCCAACATAATGGGGTTGCCGACCTGGTTTACCATCCGGGTCAACAAGGATGGTTACATTGCACGCAAAAAAGAAGTAGATATTCTGGTGGCAATGAATCCTCAAACTGCCGTAGAGGATATCAAGGGCTTGCGCCCTGGTACGGTTTGCATCAGTCCAGTGGAACTGAATCTCGACAAGATTCGCGATGATGTCAAGCACTATCTTGTACCGTTCGGCGAACTGGCGAACAAAGCAAGCGACAACGTCAAACTCAAAAAGCTGTTGACCAATATCATCTATGTTGGCGTGGTAGCGGAGCTATTGGAAATCGACCAGAACGAAATCGACAAAGCAATCGAACGTCAATTCGAAGGCAAGGCCAAGGCCATCGACCTCAACATTCGCGCCGCCAAGATTGGCCGTGAGTGGGCTCGCGAGAATCTCAAGAAAGAAGATCCATATCGAGTCGAAAGGCTCGACCTGACCAAGGGCAAAATCATTATCGATGGCAACGGCGCAGCCGCGATCGGTTGCATGTTCGCTGGTGTTTCGGTGGTGACCTGGTATCCAATCACACCGTCGTCCAGCCTCTGCGAACAACTGATCGAATACCTCGACAAATATCGCATCGACAAAGAGACCGGCAAAAAGACCTACTCCGTCGTGCAAGCCGAAGACGAGCTCGCTGCAATCGGTATGGCACTGGGCGCGGGCTGGTCCGGCTGCCGCAGCATGACCTCAACCTCGGGACCCGGCATCTCGCTGATGTCGGAGTTCGCCGGATTCGGCTATTTCACCGAGATCCCCACAGTCATTTTTGATATTCAACGCGTCGGTCCGTCCACCGGTCTGCCTACGCGAACCTCGCAGGGCGACCTGCTGTCGACATACTTCCTGTCGCACGGCGACACGAAGCACATCATACTTCTGCCAAACTCGGTAGAAGAATGCTATGAATTCGCGATGAAAGCATTTGATCTGGCCGAACGGCTGCAGACACCAGTCTTCGTTCTCAGCGATCTCGATCTGGGCATGAACCAGTGGATGTCCGATCCGTTCGTCTACCCACAAGCACCTTTCGACAGAGGCAAAGTGCTCAGCAAAGAAGATCTCGAAAAGCTAGGCAGCTTTGCCAGATACAAGGATGTGGACGGCGACGGCATGACATACAGAACTCTGCCCGGCACCGCTCATCCCAAGTCCGGGTACTTTGTGCGCGGTAGCGGTCACAATGAAGATGCAGCCTACAGTGAGCGTCCAGAAGATTACATCTACCTGATGGATCGTCTGAAGAGAAAATGGGACAACGCCAAGAAATTGGTTCCAGCAACCGTAGTCGAACACAACAAGGAAGCCAAAGTGGGAATCCTGGCATTCGGCTCTACGCACTGGGCGATTCTCGAAACGCGAGATCAGCTTATGAAGGAAAAAGTTCCGACAAGCTATTGCAGAGTCAGAGCGCTGCCATTCACTCAATCCATTCCGGATTTCATAGACGCGCATGAGCGAGTCTATGTCGTCGAGCAAAATCGCGACGGACAGATGCTCGATCTGCTCAGAATGGAGTTTCCACATTTGACGGCAAAACTCAAATCAGTACGCCATTACAACGGCTTGCCGGTGGATGCCGATTTCGTCACCGAGCACATTTTGGAACAAGAGCGTAACGCGAGGTAGGTCTTTAATCATGGTTCAAGAAGCAACACCCCCAAGCCCAGCCGGAAAGGCACCACAAACCAACAAGCTTGGTTTGACACTGGCTGACTACAAAGGCTCGCCTTCTACTTTATGTGACGGCTGCGGACACGACGCCATCACAAGCCAGATCATCAAAGCGTTCTGGGAACTCTCAATCGAGCCCCATCAAGTCGCCAAGCTCAGCGGCATCGGCTGCTCCAGCAAAACACCGGCATACTTTCTGAGCCGCTCGCACGGATTCAACTCCGTGCACGGACGGATGCCGTCCATCGCGACCGGCGCACACATGGCTAATCACAAGCTCTACATGATAGGCGTCAGCGGTGACGGTGACACGGCGAGCATCGGTCTCGGGCAGTTCGGACACCTTATACGTCGCAACGTCCCGATTCTCTACATCGTCGAAAACAACGGCGTATATGGGCTGACCAAAGGTCAATTCTCCGCCACGGCAGATGTCGGATCCACCCTTAAAGATGGAACCGTCAATCGTCAAACCGCAATCGACCTTTGTGGATTGGCTATAGAACTCGGTTGCGGCTTCGTCGCTCGCTCATTCGCAGGCGATCCGAAACAGTTGGTGGCCTTGATTAAAGCAGCGCTTGCGCATGAAGGCACCGCATTGTTGGACGTAATCAGCCCTTGCGTTACATTCAACAACCACGAAGGCTCCACCAAGAGCTACAAGCACGCCAAGGAAGTAGACAGACCGCTTCACGAACTTGGATTCATTCCGTTCTACGAGCAGATTACTGTCGACTATGAGCCAGGCACCGTGCAAGACGTGGAGATGCATGACGGTTCGCACCTGAGATTGAAAAAGCTCGGACTGGATTACGATCCTACCGATCGCTTCGCTGCCGACCGTGCCATTCATCAGTCGCACAAAGACGGCACCCTCCTCACCGGACTGCTCTTCATCGATAATGAGATTCCGAGTTTTACAAAGCTCGCGAATCTTGTCGACAAGCCGCTGTCCTCCCTCAAGCCCAATGAGCTCCGTCCGCCTAAAGAGGCGCTCGATGAAATTATGGCGTCACTGACATAAGCTGTAGCCATGCGAACCTTGTCAGGCTCGACTCAACCCAAAATTGTTCGACTGGTCGCGACCCAATCCCGGTATTGCTGCGGCATGTGAATGAAGGGCATGCCATGTATCAGTTGAACAAGGACGAAGTTGTTGGCTATCGGTCTCATGTACTGGACGCACTCGCGAAAATTGGGCCGGATGATGAGCGAGTTTTGCAATGCCTTACTAAATTGGCAGAAAAACGGTGCGGGCTCTCTCCCAAAATTGCTCCTAACATGTAAGCACGACAGCAAGATACTGAGGAGCGCTGGCGAGGCTGATTTTGCGATTGATTCGATTTTCGTCGCATTTGAGGTGTCCCGATTATACCTAGCCCAAACTGAGCCAATGTGCATTCCACAATCCACTTCGCATAGCTCTTTGCTGCTGACTTTTGTTACTTCCGCGCTTTGGAGATAAGTCGGAGAATTTCCATATACAGCCAAACGAGAGTGACTAAAAGACCGAATGCAGAATACCATTCCATGTACTTCGGCGCACCACGTTCGACACCACTTTCTATGAAATCGAAGTCGAGAACAAGGTTCATCGCAGCGATGATTACAACCACAATACTGAAGCCAATGCCTATAGGTCCGCTGTCATGGAGCATCGGTATCGG
>CAZISK010000396.1:0-7402 GCA_964541355.1 uncultured Candidatus Obscuribacterales bacterium | reverse complement strand
GGCGATCTTATCCAGCAGTCCGGTTAGAATTTCGAGATCGCGCTTCAGCTCTTTCTGGCTATACCTGGTGAAGTCCTCGCACGAAAGAATCTCCTCGACGTTGACCACACTAGCTCTTATTTGCTCGAGATCGGCTTGAATCGACTCATCCACCTCTCGATCAGATGGACACAACATGACGAACTGACTGAAGCTCTCATGTCCGTTTGCTTCGGTCGGCCACTCGAAGTCGACGAGCGACCTCAGCGCTTCGGCGTCTTTTTGATTGTCGATACTGACATAACCGGAAACATTTAGTTCGGAACGAGCCAGGGTGAGCTCCACCCAGTGAACTCGACGCTCATTAAGATAGCTCGCAATAGAATCCATGCATAGCGTGATGGGAAGCTCTTTCCTGATGTGCAAAAGCAAGGCATCACTGGAGGATCCCTCCACCCGATATGGTCCGAGAAACACATCCCAGGCGATAAATTTGCCGTCGCACAGCGATGTAAGACGAGCCGTGTCAACCAGGGTCGGAACATCATCATCTTTGGTCTTGCGTACGATCTCCTCGTCACCAAGAGCGGCACGAAAGACAGGCCAAATATGTTGGGCATACTCTTCGACCGCCTCTACGACAGATTCATCTTCACTCTCACCAGCTCCACTGGATGAAACAGTTACCATGAGACTCGGCTCACTGTTAGCTCGAAAGAGCACCTTAGAAACGTAGCTCCCTCTGATCGAGTTGTCGACATGCTCCACCAGACAGGTTATCGTAAGTCCATTGAGACCGGTCGCCACCGCACCGTCTGTAAATTTCGCCGGCAAGCCCTCTTCAGTAAGACGCTCTACCAGCCTATTCGAAGCCAGTGTTTCCAGTCGACTCATCTATTCCTCATGGGCTTCCGAACATTCGGAAGTGCATTCCTATTGTACGTTCAGTTGGCTCAAGCTTTGAGCCCTTTGGTCAGCTTTTTAATTGTAAACCGTAAACCTTGGCGAGCTACCTTCGTGGCAAGCGAACCGCAGGACAAATCGTAAACATCTACTTCTTTCTGTTCCTGTATCTCCGCTGCTTATCTGCTAGATAACCGGGATCTCTCAACTGTTTCGATATGCGAAATGTCATGAATCGACAGGCATCCGAACAGAATCGTGCTTTTCGCCGGCCGACAAAGAAGTCGGCACAGCGTTGGAGACTTTGATCCTCCAGCTCGTGCTGGTCGGAAATCAGGTCGATTTCCCGCCTGTATCGATCTTCGAACTCAGTCAATTGAAGCTCTTCTGCACGCTGATCCCTGAACACTCCTTCACATCTACACAGTCCAGGACCACCAGCGACATAGTCTGCGACAAATTTGGCAAAGTCCATCAACATGGCTCCTCGAACCCCATCCAGGACATCATGGTCGGCTGTATGGGCCACGAGCAGAGGCAATCTGGACCTCTCAGCCCAGGATGGCACAATTCGAAATGAGATATTGGCGAGCCGGGAATTAATCGCCTCAATATCAACCTCTCCACTGAAATAGATCCTGGCCGCCTGGCGACGAATGAATTTGAGCTCATTTCGGAACTCTTGAAACTTCTCAGGTTGCGGATATGACAACTGGGGCGCAATTTTCGAAAACCACTCTTTAAAGTCGGCATAGTCGTGCCACTGAGCCTCTTCATTGAGCATTTCGGTCCAATCAAGCGGTCTCTGGGACTCTTCTGTAAGAGGTGGTCTTTCCTGTTCTTCTTTCATAGCGATGCCAGCGTTTTTTGACATTGAGATTATCGCTTTAATCCTGCGATTTGACAACCACGACTATGCGTGGTAACGTTACCACGGCAATGCGTGCTCTACACCTTCCCAATTGCGGAAGGGCTCGTCCCATCCATAACTGACAACCAGGCAGGAGCTATGTTTTCAATAAGTCTCAACCAAACAGAATTAGGTAAACGGAACAACTCCTACGCCTTTGCCAACCATCAACTGTTACTCACAATCTTGAAGAACGCGTGTCCTATATTTCTTACTCTCGAATCAATTGCGGCGATAGGAATGGTTGATCTGGAGCTTGCCGGTAGACTGGGAAGTAGCGCCCAGGCCGCGGTCGGACTTGGCGATCAGCTTCTCTATCTCACAAGCACAGCTGCCGCCGGACTCTCTGTTGCGACCTGCGCAATCGCTGCCCGCTACTTTGGCGCTGGAAAATTCAACCGTCTGGCTACGACGATCAAAGCGAGCCTGGCAGTCGCCACCATATCCGGTATCGCAGCAATGCTTGTCGGCTGGTTCGCGGCTGAGGGCTTCGTAAAATTGCTGACCAACGACCAGGTCGTGATCCAATGTGCAACAAGATACATTCAGCTTTGTGCAATCGGTTCGCTACCATACGTAGTTTCTATCGTTCTCTCTTCCATCTTTCGAGCGTTGGGAAGGACCGCGGAATCTCTATATCTGTCTATCACGACGGCGGTGCTCGCTATCGTGTTGAGCTACTGGTTATTTTGTGGTGCCACGCCCTTTCAAGGTAGCCTGGATGCACTCTGTTATGCCTGGATCGGTGGAGCGTACATCGGGCTGATCGTGGGACTATTAGTATTGTGGAAGAGACTCAAAAGCCTCAATCTAAGGTTTACTAACGATACCGCTCAGCTGCTTAGATTGATCAAACTACTTGCCGTCATCGGCTCAGCAGTGGTACTTGCAGATTCTTCCACACTGGCAACCGATTTCCTGGTTTACCGAATTCTATCCCAACTCGATGCCGCCACCGATATGCAGGCCGCCTGGACAATCTATTTGAAGGTAGAAGAGACATTTGCAATAATGCCTATCTCCGCGATTTCACTTGCTTTTGCAGCAGAGGTCGGGCAATTGATCGGGAAGGGACAAGATCAGGATGCGCGACGTTGTCTTCGGTTGTTGGTGGCATCCAGTGTGGTGTTATTCACGGTGGCTGGATGGGCAATCATGATTGCTCCAGAATTGCTGGAGTTCCTGACACCCACTGACGGACCAATCTTTCAACACGCGAAGAGCTTTATCGCCCTGACGCCGCTCTTCTTTCCACTTCTGACGGTAAGGCTTATCCTATTTGCATTCATGGAGGGCGCCGGACAAACTAAATGGCCGATGCAACTGTCACTTGCGGGCAACGCCATCAAGCTGTCGGCAGGTTATCTTTTGGTCAACGTCTTCTCACTTGGCATGCTTGGACTGGCCTGTGCAATCCTAGCCTCCCGCAGCTTGATGGCCGTAGGTTCGGTCTTTTTGATCCAGCGCAATCGCATGGCAGTCAAACGCTCCGCCGAACCGACTCGCTCACCGCAACCGCAATCTCTTCAACACTGAAGAATCGCTCCGTTTCATCCAACCTCGTCATCCGGCTGACGATGGTATCAATCTCCACCGACAGATGAGGACAGATAAGGCCAGGGTGCGATTCTGAAAGTGGCTCTGGGTCTTGGCCAGTCATCAGGAAATACAAGCTGGCGCCAAGCGCATAGATATCGCTTCTGGTGGTAGCCATTCCTCGCAGTTGTTCCGGAGGTACATAAGATTGCTTGCCTACGATTGTGCCGGTCATGGCATTGTCGGTTCGCTGAGCAACGTTGAAGTCGACCAGCTTGAGCATGCCGTCATCTGTAAGGATCATATTGTCTGGTGCAAAATCACGATGCACCACCGGTGGTTCTTGACTGTGCAGATATGAAAGGACGGCTATCATTTGATCCAACAGCTGTAAGGTCTGCCCTTCGGTGAAGGCACCTTCAGCCAGGACGATGTCGCGCAAAGAGCGCCCGCGAATCCTCTCGAGAACAACGTATCCCCGGTGATCCTCGACGAAACAATCGATCAGCTTCACGACCCTATGATTGCTGAGCCCCTTGAGCAAATCGGCTTCGTCAAGGAATTTCTTCAGCGCCTCTTTGCGCGAGCCGGTATCGACGTACAGTGGAAGAACGAACTCTTTCACCACCACGTCCGATTGGGATGGATCTTGCAGCAGCTCGGCAGATGCCGACTCCGCGCCGGTGATCGCCAGATATGCAGTTCCCTGCCCGCCAACGCCAAGTTGACCAGCGATAGTGTATCTGCCATCGTGGAGCGACTTGCCTTGCGGAAGCGGTTGGAGCGACTGCCTCTTCAGAGGAGAAGAAAGCGCCTGCAACCAGAGCTCGGTATACGATTGTGCCTGAGTAACCGACAGAACATCAAGAACATCAGGCTGAACTGTATTCGGCTCCGCGCAGCTCTGCAAGACTCGCTCCAGCGCATGGCGTTGCTCCAGTCTTTCGAGATTGCAGAGCGACAGCGACAATTTGCAAGCACCAACAGCGGCCGGCTCGAAAAGCCGGTAGACCCAGTTGGCGGTGCCATAGACAAAGCTGACGGTGCCATCCGGAGAGTTGTCTCCACCCTGCTTCTTCAAGGTAACGGCATGAATATCTTGCCACGGAATCACTGGTCCACTTAACCTGAACATCAAAACCTGCCATTCAAGCCAAACGCCACGATTGTCGAGGGACAGGCTCGAGGGACTGCCAAACAGCCTGAGAAAGAGAAGCAACCAGGCTAGAGCCGAGCCTACACCGAGTAGAACCAAGAGCTGCTCTGCACCGGGCAACGAAGTCATTTTTTGAATTGAAAACCAGATATTGCGAAATGTAGTGTCCACCGGCGACACTCTCGAAACATGCTCGATGTACTGCCGGATCGGTCCACTGTTCAGCCAATCAACAACCGATCCGGCAGGCTCTCCTAGAACCGGTACGAGCTTCATTACATTAAGCGGAAAGCATACCAACTGCATTAAGATGCCGGAGGAAAGTAATACACCGGTGGCAATCGCTCCGAATGAAATCCAAAATACTCGCCTGTTGCGGAGCTGAAATCGACTGCCCACCCACCTGAGAATCCGCCGCCGCGAGCTACAAGGCAGAACTAGAGGCTGCTGGAATTCGTCGTCAATAGTCGGCCGCTGGGACATTGCTCTGAAGTTCAACCTGACACACTGGAGGCATGAATATATTTCTCGATCATCGATAGAAGTATCTTAGCCGACTGGGGCCGTTGGGAGCTGTCTTGCGCAGTGCAGCTTTGCACCAGTCGATCTGTCTCTTCCGAGATATCTTTGCGAATAGCCCTGGGGCTTTGAATGCTCATGGCGACGGGATTGTTTGCTGTGAGAAGATAGTGCATCGTGCATCCAAATGAGTAGATGTCACTTGTAGGGGCAGCTTTACCGCGAAATTGTTCAGGCGATATGAAAGCGTGTTTTCCTACCACGGTACCGGTTACGGTGCCAAGAAATTCGTTAGCGGCACCGAAATCGATCAAGTGAATAAGATCAGAGTCAGACAATATCAGGTTTTCCGGAGTCAGATCGCGATGGACAATGGCAGGTTCTTGCTCATGCAGATATACGAGTATTTCAGCCACCTCCCTGCACCAGGACAAGACAATCGACTCCGGTTGTGGTCCTCGTTGATTGATGACCTGTCGCAGATTGCTGCCGGCAACCCTTTCGAGTAAAAGATAGTTGCGCCCATCTTCCACGAAGTGGTCGAGCACTCTTGCAATTCTTGGATGTTCGAGCTTAGCTAAATAGCGGGCTTCTCTTGCGAACAGCTCGAGCGCTTTCGCCTTCAACGCCTCGTCCTTGGAAGCTGGAATCAACGCTTCCTTGAGGATGATCAATTCACGCCCATTTTGTTGCACCAGGTAAACGGCAGCCAGACCGCCGAAGGCCAGTTGTCGTATCACCTTGAGACGGCCATTCTGAAGAGAGGCTCCCGGCTCCAACGGCACGAACACCGTAGCGTGAAAACGATTGGAGAGCTCTCGCTCCCAAACCTCCGTATAGCTAATCTGTCCTACCTCTCGAGTTTCAATACCGAGATGATCCCTGAGCCGCCTGATTTCCGGAGCAATTTCCGCACCCTGGCACAAGAGCTCCGTCGCCAGGAGGAATTTCTCCAGATCTCCGTGCTGAATTCCGTTCATTCCGACATCGACAAAGCCGGCCATATCCAGCCTCAGCTTTTCGCCCGAGCGAAAGAGGATGACGATGTCACCATAGATAGTATCAACACCGTCCGTGCCGTCGATGTAAACCTGGGCGATTTCAGACCACAACCGCTGCCGGCGAAAGCGCATAAACGGGCTCATGAACAGCGGAAAGACAACACCATCATTGGTAAAATGGATCTGATCGTCACCTGTTACCGCGGTTATGAACAGTAGAGCTGCCAGCGAACCTGTTGAAACGAGCAAGGCCAGCGGGAGCAAATACATCAGTCTTGCAAAAAATGCAAAAATGCCAAGTTCAGACTCAAAAAGCCCAAACCAGACGACCGGCATTAGCATAAAAAACATTCCGGCCGATAGAATCAAAAGCGGCACCGTAAGGACCGGAACCACTGATGCCCATCCCATAAAAACCATCTTGAGCAAAGGCGGTTTGTATTTGACGACACGCTCGACTTGATCGGACATTTTCTATCTCAGGCGGGCACTCTGGTATTTTCGATGAACAGTCAGTCCTGCCACAATAGATCGGTATCGTCCTCATCGTCCATGGCCATTTTCTTTTGCAACGAGGCATAACGGGCCATAAGCGACGCAACCTCCGGATGTTCCGAACCAAGCGCCTTTTCGCTAAGTCCAAGACCCCAACGGTAAAGACGATCCGCTTCGTCAAAGTTTTCCTGCTGCTCGTATAGCTCGGCTAGACTCTGGAGCGATTTTGCCACACTGGGATGCTCGGGTCCAAGCGTCTCCTGTACTATCGTGAGCGCCTGCCAGTAGTGCTGTTCGGCATCGTTAAATTTACCCTGGTCTTTGAAGACATCGGCAAGAGAGTTCAAGACCTCCGCGACATGCATATGTTTTGGTCCCCAGTCCTTGGTTCTTATCTCCAATAGAGTTCTGTACAGGGGCTCAGCTTGATCGTATCGACATTGAATGTGAAAAAGCAGAGCCAGATTGCCCAAGGTCTGAGCGGTGCTGGGATGTTCCAGACCAAGGACGGTCTGCCTGATTTTCAAAGCCCGCCAGTGAATCTTCTCAGCTTTCGGGAAGTCACCCATCATGCGATAGAGCTCCGCCTGATAATTGAGAAGAGTGGCAACGCTTGGATGGCTTGGTCCCCATTCTTCTTCGCAGAGCTTCAGCGCTCGGACATAAAGCGGGTCTGCCTTTTCGTGATCGCCGTTGGCGTGATGCAAAAGAGCTAGATTCTGCAACAAAGGTCCGATGCTCGGATCATCGGGGCCAACCACCGACTCGCGCACGGAGATGGACTTTCGAAAGAGAGGTTCGGCCTGATCGAACTTGCCGTGAGCTCTGTAGAAATCAGCTAGATTTTCGAGTGTGGTGGCAAGACTGAGCTTATCGCTATCCTCATGCTTATCATAGATTGTG